>CALZMY010000205.1 GCA_945788675.1 uncultured Gammaproteobacteria bacterium
ATTCAATGTTATTGGCATTGGCTTTTATACAGAAACCTCTTCGACTGCTTAACCTGGGTGCTGGTTGTGGCACATTTGAGCGTTTTTTATTTAAACATTATCCAGATATTACTATTACGTCTGTTGAATCTGATATGGATATCATAAGCGTATCCAGAAAATATTTTTACATGCCATCCGGCTATCCTGTCGTCAATACCTCTGCCGACCTGTTTTTGAAAAATAACAGAATTAAATATGACATCATTTTATGCGATCTTCATGATGGTAAAAAACACCCCGATTATTTGTCTAGCTCAGATTTCTACGCTGATGTAATGCATTCTCTTAGTGAAGATGGGGTGCTTGTGATTAATGTTATTCCAGATTGTGAGAAGGAAATGCTGGATGTTTTGTTGTCTGTGCGAAAAGTTTTCAGGTGGCAGTATCTATTGGATTTCGATAACTACAAAAATATTCTACTCTATATTTATCCGCATAAACCACGTTCAATTCATTCTAATAGCATATCTTGTAAAGAACTAAAGAAGCGTTCAAATGTCGATTTAACAACTATTATTGACAGGCTTACTTTGCTACCGATAGCTCAAATAATCTAAAAATCAGGTTGAACGGCCTCGCTAGTGTTCAATTCAAAGAAGCACTGGAACTAGCGTTTGTATTCCACAAAATATCGGTAACTAATAAAAAATATTTTAGTGATATAGTCGTGCTGGTACGTGTTTCTATCAGGAGAGAATGTTATGGGAATGATGACTGAATTTAAGGAATTTGCGATTAAAGGTAATGCTGTCGATATGGCAGTTGGTATTGTTATTGGTGCCGCTTTTGGAAAAATAGTCTCGTCTTTTGTGGGTGATGTGATTATGCCCCCTGTCGGTATGCTTTTGGGTGGAGTAGACTTTTCTAGTCTGGCCTTTACGCTTAAAGAGGCCTCGGGGGATATCCCTGCTGTTGCAATATCTTATGGCAGCTTTATACAAACTGTTATGGATTTTACTATTGTGGCATTTGCTATTTTTATGGTGGTTAAGGGCATTAATACCCTTAAGAAAAACGAGATTCAAGCGCCAAAGGAGCCACCAAAACCTTCTGCAGAAGAAGTGTTGTTAACAGAAATACGTGATCTACTTAAAGAGCGGAAATAACTGGTGATAAGTGCATCTTCATATAATAACTGGATCAATGTCGTTGTCAGGGGAAATTAACGTGAAGAATTAATCGCTTCGTTGAGTTCATTTCGCTCAGTTATTTTCAGCATTGGAGGCCTGGCTAACCTTTAAAAAAGTTCCCTTGCTTAATAGATGAGGTAGCATTAGCGTAGCGGCGAGGCATAGACTATTCGCTGAGCCGACGGATTGAGGTATGACCAGGCGAATCATAGGAGGTGAACCATGACCACTTCAGACGAACTTCAGGCCACTATCACGCAGATGGTACAGCCGGGCAAGGGCATTCTCGCCGCAGATGAGAGTCTGCCGACCATCGCCAAACGCTTTACGCCGATCGATGTTGAATCCACCGAGGAGAACCGCCGCGCTTACCGCGCGCTGCTGTTTACTGCGCCCGGGATTGAGGACTATATCAGTGGGGTGATTGAATTCGAGGAGACCCTTGCTCAAAATTCTGATGACGGCACACCACTGCCCGAGGTGCTGACGCGACGAGGCATCGTTCCCGGCATTAAAGTGGACAAGGGTAAGGGGCCACTGGCACTGTCGCCTGGTGATCTCATTACCTATGGCCTGGACGGGCTGGCAGAGCGCCTGCAGCGCTACAAAAGCCAGGGGGCGCGTTTTGCCAAGTGGCGTGAGGTCTACTCGATCGGTGAACATAATCCTACCACGCTTGGTATCGCCGCCAATGCCGAGATGCTGGCACGCTATGCGGCGGTCTGTCAGGAACAGGGCATTGTGCCCATTGTCGAGCCGGAGGTGCTGATCGACGGTGACCATAGCCTGGCACGCTGCGCCGAGGTGACCGGAGCGGTGCAGCAGGAGATCTTTTATGCACTCCATCGTCACCATGTGGTGCTGGAACATATCGTTCTCAAACCCAACATGGTGTTGCCGGGTAAGGATCATTCTGTGAGGGCCAGCGCCGAAGAGATCGCTACAGCAACGCTGCGGGTGTTTCGGCGTACCGTGCCGTTAGCGGTGCCGAGTATCAATTTCCTTTCAGGCGGAATGACCCCAGAGGAATCGACCGCCAACCTCAACGCCATGAATGTCGATTGCCCTGATGCCCCCTGGTTGCTCTCATTCTCCTACGGTCGCGCGCTACAACAGCCGGTATTGCATGCCTGGCAGGGCAGGACGCAGAACGTTGCGGCGGCGCAGCAGGCGTTGTTGAAGCGGGCAAGATTGAACGGCGCGGCACAGCGTGGTGAATACCATGCGCGAATGGAGTCAGAAGGGTAAGATCGGGTAGAAAATTGAGGCCAGAACGCGGTTTACGTAAAAGGATGAGAGATGAAGAAGTACTCTTGTGGTGTACTCTGTGCCAGTTTTTAGATACTTTCGCTGAGAACTACAATTCACCTCAAGAGTTACGACATCATTATGGATCGGCCGACACCAACCGCCGCCCAGGTTGAACAGATACTGGCACAGGGGCGTCCGCGCCACAGGGGGCGGGTCTTTGTGGTGCTGGTGGTTGTCCTCGCCATCTTCGCAGGCTTTTACTTTTTTCCGGCTGATAATAATGGAATACCTCAGCACTTTGTGACCAGCGAGGTAAGCCGTGGTGATCTTAC
>CALZMY010000206.1 GCA_945788675.1 uncultured Gammaproteobacteria bacterium
ATCGTTTTCACGAGCTGCGCCGGATTGATGCTTCACTTCAATGGTTGGAGTTTAGCGATGAAAACCGTCGTCAAAGTGCAGGGATTTCGATTGACCAACGCCTGTTTACCAAGGTTGACTATAAATTAAATGGTATTGCTAGCGTCAATGCATCGAAAAATACGCGTGAGGATGCTCCTTACTTTAATCCTTTAAGTGACTTGACGCTTGAGCTGGGTATCGTCAATGAATGGTTGCTGCGACGACACTATGATTATGCCTATCGGCACCGTCTCGGCATTATGGTGGGACAGTACCAGCAAAAAAACTTTAAAACCAGGCCAATCTGGACTGTGCGATATGAACATCAATGGAACTTTAATGACCGTACTGAGCTGCGTTATGCGATCTCACGTGGACAGCGGGCCTACGATGGCGAGACTGAATTTAATACTCAGTTTGATCTGACGTTTATATGGAGATTCTAACGTGAAACTGTCGCGCTTTTTTCTAATGCTAATGTTGAGTGTGTCGAGTGTTGTGCATGCACAGCAGGCGGAGCAGGACTTTATCACGTTGAGTTATCATGAGGTGACTGATAATACTGCGTCTATTAATGCGCGTAATATTATGTATATGAAGAGCGCTGAGTTGGTCTCACAATTTTCATGGCTGCGTGAACATGGCTATCAGCCGGTGAGTATGGATGAAATCATCACTGCGCGTGATGGTGGAAAACCGCTGCCAGATAAAGCGATATTATTGACCTTTGATGATGGTTATCGCAGCGTGTATACGCGTGTTTATCCATTGCTAAAATTATTTAATTACCCGGCGGTGATTGCACTGGTCGGTAAGTGGATGGATGTGCCGTCAGGCGAGATGGTGACTTATGGTGACGAGCAGTTGTCAAGGGAACGCTTTTTGATGTGGCATGAAGTGAAAGAGATGGTCGATTCAGGCCTGGTGGAGGTTGCCTCACATAGCTATGACCTGCACCATGGGATTGATGCAAATCCTCAGGGAAATAGTCAGCCGGCAGCGATCACTCGACACTATGATGATGTCAGTCGTGCATATGAAAGTGATGATGAGTTCAGGCAGCGTTTGACCGAGGATCTAACGCGCAGTGTCACTCAGATTGAGCACCATACTGGCAAGGCACCGCGTACGATGGTGTGGCCATATGGGGCGTATAATCAGGTTGCCATCGAGATTGCTGCCAGTGTAGGAATGCCCTATACCATGAGTCTCGATAGTGGAAATAGTCATCTCACTGAACTTTCCACTATTAAACGTACTTTGATTCAAAGTAATGCGGCACTTTCTGATCTTGTCTGGATCCTTCAGCCGCGACAGAAACCATCAGTGCGTGTCGCGCATGTTGACCTCGATTATGTCTACGATCCAGATCCTGTTCGACAGGAAAAAAATCTTGGCCTGCTACTTGATCGTATCAAGTCATTGCAGATCAATACCATTTACCTGCAGGCGTATGCTGATCCCGATGGTGATGGGCATGCCGATGCGCTCTACTATCCCAATCGTCATTTACCAATGCGGGCCGATCTTTTTAATCGTGTAGCCTGGCAGTTACGCACGCGCGCGGGCGTGAGTGTCTATGCGTGGTTACCTGTATTGGCCTATCAATTTAATGATGATCATCCACTGACGAAGCTCTATGTGCGTAGCATCGCGAATCATGATGGTAGTGTATCGGAAGAGTCTTATCATCGTCTGTCACCGTTTCACCCACAGGTACGAGAGGTGGTCGGTGATATTTACGAAGACCTGGCGAGGCAGGCAAATTTCGCGGGGTTGTTGTTTCATGATGATGCCTACTTAAATGATTTTGAAGAGAACACCCCGTGGGCGTTGCGACACTATCGCGATGAATGGGGACTGCCTGCCTCAATCACACAAATTCGCCAGAATGCGGCATTGATGCAGAAATGGACTAATCATAAGACTCAGGCGTTAATTGAGTTCACTCACTATCTACGTGATCGTGTGCGTAAATACCGCCCTGATATAAAGACGGCTCGTAACATCTACGCACGGCTAATTATGGAGCCGGAATCTGAGACATGGTTTGCCCAGTCATTTCCTGCATTCATTGATAATTATGATTACACTGCAGTAATGGCGATGCCTTTTATGGAAGGGGCGAGTGATGCAGATGAGTGGTTAACAACGCTAGTATCGCGATCTCGTGCTGCTGTGAGGAGTGGGGATCTTAGTAAAGTAGTATTCGAATTACAGAGTGTTGACTGGCGTAATCAGACTCAGGTTGAATCTGTTGATCTTGCGCGTCATATGCGACTTTTACAGAAACAGGGCGTGATTAATTTTGGTTATTATCCAGATAATTTTATTGATAACCACCCCGCGTTGAATGTGATTTATCCTGAGTTTTCGCTCAGCACTTACCCGTATGCAGAACGATGATGGCTGAATTTATTGCAGAAATTGTCGCCTGGATGCTTAGTTTTGCGTTCTATTATCCACTATTTATGGCTTATCTATGGATGGTGGGGGCCATCTACTATTACTATCACTGGGAACGCAGTGCTGGGCCGGGGGTTGAACAACCTCCTGCCCTTAAAGAGTACCCGCCGGTTTCGATAATAGTTCCCTGTTTTAATGAAGGGGAGAATGTGCGGGAGACTATTGCTCAACTAACGCTTCAGGACTACCCAGCGTTTGAGATTATTGCGGTTAATGATGGTAGCTCAGATGACACTGGTGAAATCCTTGATGAGCTATCCATACAATACCCGCAGCTGCGGGTGATCCATCTGGCGGATAACGAAGGCAAGGCAGTGGCGTTGCGTATGGGGACGCTTGTATCGCAACATGAGTTTCTAGTATGCATCGATGGTGATGCCCTGCTCGACCAGCATGCTGTTAGGTGGATGATGGTACATTTTACCTCTGGCCCACGTGTAGCGGCAGTAACAGGTAACCCGCGAATACGAACCCGATCAACGCTGCTGGGAAGAATTCAGGTGGGTGAGTTCTCAGCCATTATCGGTATGATAAAGCGTGCACAGCGTATCTATGGACGAGTGTTTACCGTCTCGGGCGTAATAGCCGGATTCCGAAAAAGTGCATTGCACGATGTCGGTTACTGGAGTACCGATATGGTGACTGAAGATATCGATATCAGCTGGAAGTTGCAGCTACGTCACTGGGATATCCGTTTTGAAACACATGCACTGTGCTGGATTTTAATGCCTGAAACCTTTGCCGGTCTATGGAAGCAGCGAGTGCGATGGTCGCAGGGTGGAACTGAAGTGTTAATGAAGTATCTTTCATACATTCCACGCTGGAAGATGCGGCGCATGTGGCCTGTTTATCTGGAGTACTTTACCAGTGTGTTCTGGGCCTATGTGATGTTGATTGTCTTCAGTTTATGGATAACAGGGCAGTTTGTTGAATTACCACCACCTCTCTATATTCCAACACTACTTCCAGGGTGGAATGGTGTTGTGCTTGGTGTCACCTGCTTATTACAGTTTGCGGTTAGCTTGGCAATCGACTCTCGTTATGAGCGAGGAATTGGGAAGATTTATTACTGGATGGTGTGGTACCCGATTGTATTTTGGTTGTTGAATGTTTTGACGACGGTTGTGGCTGTGCCTAAAGCATGGTTTAAGAAAAAAGGCGCTCGTGCGACATGGGCCAGTCCTGATCGAGGTGTGCGTTAATGAATCCTTTCATTATAAATCGACCGGATTTACAGACATTACGCCAACGTTTTGGTTATAGCTTCCTTACCTTATTATTCTGGTTGGTCTGGTTTTATCTCTGGATACCGCTGCTTAGTTTAGTTGGCTGGATATTCGGTATCGATCTGATTCATGATGAGATGATTGTGCGTGAAGGAATACAGGCGCTGATAGAATTGCTAGGCTGGTATTTTTTAGTGATATTTCTTATTAGTGCGGTGCTGGGTGCTTGGGCGATGGTTAATTTGTTGCGGTTTCGAGGAAAAGAGCGTCGAGGGCCGCGCCCAGTAGTGGGCGATGTGTCACTGGCAGGCGACTTTAGTGTGACAAGTGAGCAGGTTGCATTATGGCGTGAATGTAAACGACTTGTTATTAGTCACGATGTCGATGGAAATATTACTAATGTTGTGGCCACTTCCCACAGCGATCACTTTTGATGTGGTGTACTATTTTGAGGGTGTGTTAGTCACCACCGATCCACTGCTTTAACAGGCTGCCAATCTCTGGGTGGGTGTTGATGCCATTAATTAATCTGGTTTGATCTACCGGCCCGATGGCACTCACCGTGACCGGTGTTGCAGTATGGGTTCCTGTGCCCCAGGTGACGCCTTGATATTTGGCCAGGACCCGTCCTATCAGATTGCTACGGAGGCTTTTAGGATAGACATAAAATTCCTTGAAGTCGTGAATCTGCGCTCTCGGTTTGTCGTGCTTATCTAGTTTATTCGGCTCTCCCAGGATATAAGCCGCTTCAGTGGCAAGTACCGGGAATCCGGTATAGCGGTGTAGCATTTCGGCGACCTTTTCTGCGTTCTGTTGATCTTTAGGCAGCTTGTCAATTTCCTTACCGATAGCTTCATAGCTTTTCGCTTGTGTATAGATCTGACTTAGAATAGAGCGATCGATAAAATTAAACCTTGGTTTGAATAACCGGTCGTTAAAGGCCTTGCCGGGTAAGGTCCTTCCTTCTGGTAGTTGATGACTGGAGTAGCTAAAACCGAAACCACCCGTCTCGTGGTCGGCGGTTAGCAGGACTATCGTGTCATCACGCTGTGCAGCCCAGGTGTAGACTGCTGCGACGGCCTCATCAAACTTGATCATCTCATGCAGCATCCTGCCAACGTCGTTGTCGTGACCAGCCCAGTCGATCTGCCCTCCCTCTACCATCAGGAAAAAGCCATCGGGATCGGCAGAGAGCAGCTCCAGTGCCTTCAGCGTCATCTCCTTTAGCGTGGGTTCTTTTCTCTCTGGGTTGTCTTGCTGTTGAGAATCGGTGATGCCATTGGCCATGCCCGAATGGCTAAACAGACCGAGCACTGGACTATTGACTGGTGCCAGCTGCTCACGATTAAACACAACATGATATCCTGCGGCTTGTGCCTCCTGTAGCAAATTACGACTGTCTTTACGTTTGGATGTTAAACGGATGTGGCCGCCGCTGCGCTGCTTTAATTCCTGGTAGAGTGGGCCTTTGTCATTTACCTCAGCGGGTATCCAGTGTCGCAGTCCCCCTGAAAGCATGACATCGACCCGCTGCTGTAACATCTCAACAGCGATCTCATTCTCAAGCGAGCGGTGTGGCTGATGGGCCGCAAAGGCAGCCGGTGTGGCGTGCGTTAAGCGGGTGTCAGAGACTAGCCCCGTGGCTTTGCCTCGCCGTTGGGCCAGCTCAAGCACGGTTTCGACTGGATCACCATCAGCATTGACGCCAATCATCTCGGAGCCACTGACAAATCCTGTGGCCAACTGGGTGGCGGAACATGCTGAATCGGTGACGATCTTCTCTGCTGGACTCGTCAACGATAAACCGTTTATACCAGCCTCCATGAAACGTTCAATCGCGGTCGGCTGTCCCTTATAAATAGAGTCCGGCGCAAAGCGCGCATAACTAAAAAGTAACCCTAGCTGTTGGGGTCCCATGCCGTCGCCGATCAGCAGGATGATGTTCTTGATGTGTGCTTTCTTATCTGGTTCAATTTCGAATTCAGATTCGAACCCGGTTTTAAATCCAGCGGTCGCAATTGGGCTGGTCAGCATAACCAGCGCGATTAGAAAGGCTGTGGTGATTTTCATTTCGTTGCAAATCTTCGCAATAACTTGCTACTGTATGCCGCTTGGGCATTACATGTGATTCGCGCCTCGTCTTTGAACATATTGAGCCTCAATTTTTTATTCCGACTTAATCAGAAGTTCCCTGGTTTTAACAAGTAGCCCGGGCTACATTTTGTAAAGAGGTGAAGTGAAGGGGCAGTGCTTGAAAGTTATTCCCCTCATTATAAATATTTATCAGACCACACCGCGTATTCATTGCCGTTCGGGTCGCAGAAATGGAAGCGGCGTCCGCCGGGGAATGGAAAGATTGCTCTTTTGATGGTGCCGCCAGCTCGTTCGATTTTTTCCTGCGTCTGCTCAAGGTCTTGGCTATAAAAGACAATCAATGCGCTGCCATTTTCGGTGGTGGCAGTCGCCCCTGTTTTATAGAAACCGCCATTGAGCCCTTCGTTGTTGAAGGCGGTGTAATCAGCGCCGTAATCAACAAACTCCCAACCGAATGCGGCAGTGAAAAATGCTTTGGTCGCATCGATGTCTCTTGACGGGAATTCAACGTAATTAATTTTTTCGTGTGTATTCATAATTAATCTCTATGTTGAAAAAATGAGGTTAATCAGTGGTTGTAAATAAGGATTGTGTCAGACAGCTATTCACTTTCATAGTCACCAATCCATGCTTGCTTGCGACAGAGTCCCTGCATATCACAATAACCACAGGTCGCTTCATCGCCCCAGGCGGGTAACGGTTTACCCTGGCTGATCTCTGTCATTAGCTGTTTCAGACGCACGCGGTTCTGTTCTGCGAGTGAGGCCAGTTCGTCTCCCTCAAGCAGGCCATCTATTTTAACTTTGTCTTTACCCAGTACAAGATATTCTACTCGATGGGGTGCCGGCTCTGATAGCAGGGCATAAAAAGGTAGCTGTACGGCTTCGCCTTGTTCGATATCGACGAGCTTTGGTGGTGCGCCGGTTTTATAATCGAGGATAGTTTCGCCTGCTGTAGAGTGCCCGATAGCGCTGTCGACGCGGTCGAGACGGCCTTTGATATCAAACAGTGGATCGAACGTCTCCAGTTTGGCGGACTGTTCGACAGCGGTGACTTTCCAGGTGTGGGCGCGTTCAATCTGCCAGTCGATATATTGTGGCACAATCGTTAGCCACTGTTGTAGCCAGCCGCGATGTAGATAGTTATCTTCGAGATCCTGTTTGAAGATGCGTTGCGAAATCGACGCCAACTGTTCAATCGCCGCCTCACGACTGTCATCATTAAAGGGTTGTCGAAAGGTCTGTTGCCCCTGTGGGTCATGAAACAGTTGCAGGATGCGGTGGACATGCTCGCCGTAGTCTGACTTCTCAAGTGCTTCGCGAATTTCATCAGCGGCGCGCAGGTTGAGGCAGTAGCTGGCGTAAAACTGATAGGGGCAGTTGATCAACGTTTGATAACTACTGGCGGAGATGTTTTTTGGCATCAATGATCGATGTACGACAGGTGCAGGGGCTACAGCACTAGCGAACCCCTCCAGCGGCTGTGCATCGCGCTGCTGTTTAAACACGGAAAGTTGCTGTGCCAGGCCGCCATCATGCAGTGCTACACCATAAGCGAGTTGGTGAAAACTCTGTAATAACTCAAGCCATGGGGATGGCGTTGAGATGTCTGATCCTTCATCGCTATGCCAGGTAAGCAAAAAGTCTGGTGCTGCCTCGAGCAGGCGTCTGAAGTGGTAAAAGCGACTGGCCAACACCTGCCGCGCAGGCGGAATGCCGAGCGCATAACGCACGGTATCATTAAAAAATGGCGAGTGTTCTTTCTGGCCGGGAAAATGTTCCTGCGTGATAGCGGCGATGACGATCGCATCGTATTGTTGCAGGTTACTTTGTTCCAGTGTGAGTAACTGAATCTGGCCACTCTCCTGTGCAGCAAAGTTGGCACGTTCGAGCGTGCGTCCTAACCAGGTGCGAAATTCGCTCCAGTTGATTTTGAGGCTGCGTTCCTTGATGGCGTGACGCATCGCAGCGATCTCAGTGATGATCGCCTCGCCCGCGGCGTCGTGATGATAGGCCTGCCAGATGCCGATGCTACTGAGGCTCTGCTGCAAAGCATCCAGCAGCGCAAGTGGTGAGTGACGTTTGTTGTCAATAAAACGCAGCAGCGGTGCAGCAGCGGCTTCAATGCTATTGAGTAGTGCATGCACCGCAGCGGTATCGATATTATTCCATGGCAGTCGTCGCTGACGCAGTTCGATATGTTTGCGATAGCGCGCCATGCTGCGCGCGATGTTTTCGTGCAACACGATGTCCTGTTCAAAACGGTAGATTGTTTTATTTAATGTCTCGCGTGGCTGCTCGGTAAAGACAAACGGAGACTTGAGGGTATCGAGCAATGGCTGTTGGTTGAAGTCTTCTTCGATGGTTTCCAGCCAACGTTCCATGGTAGCAGCGGCGCGCGTCGTGGAGAGCGCCCAGCCGGAGTGATCTTTTAGTGTAATCGATTCACGTTCCAGCAATGCGCGCAGACGACGTGCGAGGCGACGATCTTCTGTGACCACGGCAATGCGTTTTTTGCCACAGCGTAGCCACTGACGCAGCTGTGTGATGACGGCGACCGCCTCTTGCTCGGCACTACCTGTCTGATAGAGATGAAGTGTCTCACTGCATGGGCTTTGCGGGTATTGTTGCGCAAAGGCGGCGGCGCGCGCGGCGAGCGGCAGTGTCTGCATCGTTGCACTGGTCTCGTGATTATTTTCCAGTGCAGGATATATCTGATCGAGCAGGGCGCTGTAGTCACTGATGCTTGACTCGATCCGTTGCGCATTCGGCAGCTCTCGCAGTAGTG
>CALZMY010000207.1 GCA_945788675.1 uncultured Gammaproteobacteria bacterium
CATATTGCAGCCGTTACTCGTTTACCGTTGCGGGGGCAGTGTCGGGTTTGTTAGGCGATAGTGTTATCAAGCACCTGAACCTGTACGCACCGACTTTCCGTTTCATCCATTGAGCGAAGGCTCGCAGCACACCTGAACGTGATGGGACTTTAAGGGCTGACCATCGTGGTGTCAAGCACAAGCGTGGCGAACGATATTTACCGATTTGACTGCACCGAATTCGAGAGACATTGGCTTGCATGATGGCATTCGTTTGATCCGCACAGGTGGTGACAGCAGCGATCAAAGTGCGATTGTGGCCGGTTTCTTTGAAAGCAAATCTCACCGAGTTGGTGCGCTAACACACCATAATGAAACATTATGGACATTTTACTGTAACAGGAATAGTGGGTTCTGGTGAATATAATCACATTTCTGAGCTGGCGTGAAAAATGCTTAGCTCAGTAGTATCACTTTCACAGTAATGAAGGAATTTTATGTCTACGGCTAACTATATTAGTCTGCTTGAGCGTTATCACGAAAATCAAACTTCGATACATGACATCATGGCTTCTATCCTGACCGGTATTGCCGAAGAAAAGCTGATGCAGAATAAAGAGACCCGCGTTAATGCTATTAAGGCGCTTGGAAAACGCTTTCCATTCATTGACATGTTGTTTGTTCTAAATAATGAAGGTGTGCAGACAGGTGATAATATAACGGCCCATCGTGATCAGCCCGGTATCTATAGCGGCGATGGTATTTCACGCCGTCAACGTCCCTATTTTCGGCTAGCAGAGGGGAGTGATTGTAATGATGTTATTGTCACTGATCCTTATCTCTCAACGGTAAATCGGAATCTTTGTATTTCTGCCATTATGAAATGGAATTGTGGTGGTGAAGCAGGTTATTTAGTGGTTGATGCAGACCTGATAACAATCGTTGAGTTTTTAATGGGAGATGCCCAACGCAAAAAGTTTCAGCCCTTCTTTAAATATGTTTATACGGTGATTGTAGTGGGTCTCTTTTGTGTCGTTATTTCGCTGCTCTACTCAGCATTTCATGAGCTCTACCTGGTAACGACAGCTGCCGTTGGTAGTCAGGAGGCCCATCTCAAGCCTTTTGGCGTCATTATATTTTTAACGCTGGCACTGGCAATTTTTGACCTTGGAAAGACTACATTGGAAGAAGAAGTATTGATGCAAAAAGATATTTTTCGTCATAGTTCTACACGCCGTACTATTACCCGTTTTGTTGCTGCGATCTTGATTGCGGTTTCAATCGAGTCATTATTATTAATGTTTAAGGCGGCGTTGGGGCAGGGTGATCAGTTAGTGCCTGCGGTATGGATGATGTTAGCCGCGGTGGGGTTATTGATTGGGCTTGGTTTATATGTCTACCTTGGTGCAAAAGCAGAGGCGTTGCTACGTAGCAGCGGAAACAATAAGCAGGCGTTAGGGGGTAATCCTCTGAGCTGATAATGACATTTTGGTTACGCTCAGCTGTAATAGCGGCAGACCTGAAAATTCCAGTGTTATGACAGTGCTTTGACAATACTCACTCGGGTGGCATTACGAGTGGCGATAAAAGAGGCAACTACCACAGTGATGATGAGCACGGCACTAGTGATAAAATAATGTGGCCAGGAGATATAGATGAAAATAGGGTACCCTTCAGTTTTTCCAGGCGGTGCGGGCATCATGAGTTCTGCCAGGTTGACTGCATTCGAGATCGCATACGCGAGTAGCATACCGATAGTGGTGGCGGCTATTCCAATCAGACAGGCTTCCAATATGAAGTTAGTATAGATCCTTACAGGTTTGGTTCCCAGTGCGCTGAGGGTGGCGATTTCTTCGCGGCGTTGATAGATGGCGAGTGCGATGGTATTAGAGACGGCAAGAAAGACGACGATTAAAATGATAAGCCCCATGATGCCAAAAATACGATCGTACAGTGATCTTACCTTGTGGTAGAGTTCCGCACGCTGTTGCCAGGTCTGCACGGTGACACCTTCCAGTTGCTCCTGTAATAACTGCTGGATGGCGATGCTGTCTTCACGCTGATTTAGATATATCGATAGTTGGCTGATGTTGTTTGAGTCCAATAGTGTCGTGGCGGTCGTTAAGCTAGTCATTAATGTATGGTTATCTATCTCGGGTGTACCAGTGTAATATAGCCCTGCCAGGCGGACAACCAGTTCACTGCTCGTTCCATCACTGCGTTTAGTTTGCAGGGTTAGCAGGTCACCTGTAACGGCACCTAATGTCTGGGCAAGTTGTTTGCCTAGCATGATGTCCGGAGTGTCCTGGGGTGTTAGCCAGGGGTCGAGCAGGCCGCTGGTGCGAAGAAAGGGACCATGCACGCGGAACTCTTCTTTGGGGTCTACGCCACTGCCAAAGAACACAGCGCTCTTATTTCCTTTGCTGATCATGCCTTCAAAACGTGCCCTTGGTAGAACGCGTAGTACTCGCTCATCAGCCCACAACATTTCCTGGGTCGCCTGCCAGTTGCTCAGAGTTAGTTGTTGATGGGAGCCGCCCAATACGGGATCAGGGTTGTCATCAATGATGATGACGTGACCCTCTGTGCGCATGGCGATTTCCTGCAAAGAATCATAGGTGGAGAGCATAAATCCGTTGCCCACTAACAGCGCAGCCAGTCCCACTGCGATGATTAACAGTGTGCTGGTAACGCGAGTGGCATCGCGCAGAATATTACGCATGGCAATGAGTAGCCAGTTCATGGCGATGCTTTCAGCTGGCCATCGAGTAATTCAATCTTACGATCGCAGTGATCAATTACAAAGGCGTCGTGGCTGGCGATCAGAAAGCTTGCGCCATATTGTTTATTGAGTTCACGCATGAGCTGTAGTCCGGCATGAGCATGCTGGTGGTCTAGGCTGGCACTGGGTTCATCGGCAATCACCAGTTGTGGACGTTTAATCAGCGCTCGGGCGACACCTACCCGTTGTCGTTCACCCCCTGAAAGTTGTTTGGGTAGATGCTTACGACGATGCTCCAGCCCCATGGTGTTCAATAATTGATTAACGTCATGTTTAATTTGTTTTGGCTGCACGCCATTGAGTAGCAGTGGATAGGCGATGTTTTCATAGACCGTCATGGCCGGGATCAGCTGGTGGCGCTGGAAGATAAAACCGATGTCACGACGACGATAAGTACAGCGTTCACTTATGCTGAGTTGTGCAACAGATATTCCGTTTAGATAATAGTCGCCATCACTGGGGTTATCGATAAGACCGCAGATATTGAGTAAGGTGCTTTTGCCACTTCCAGAGGGGCCCTGTATCGCGAGGAATTCGCCCTCAGTGAGGGTAAACGAAATATCCTGAAGTGCTGTGATGCTATTTTTGTCTCCGCCGTAGCGTTTGCTGATCGCATCTAGTTTGAGGCGTGTATTCATTAACCGCTGAGATCCTTTAGCAACATCTGCGCCTTTTTGCCGTTCTTTCCTTTTGGATCGGTCTTGAATGTTAATTCCAGATAGTGCTTGTACTGATTTTGATCATTTGATTTCTCAGCGGCAATGGCCGCTGCAAAATAGATCGCGGCTTGCAGTCCCAGGGGCATTTCAGAAAATTGAGGATGAGACAGGAGCTGTTTCACCAGATGTCTGCCTTCCCTGAGGCGATGAAAAATAGAATCGGGCAGGTTGATAAAGACATATGTGGCGACTAATCGCGTCTCAACAGTTTCGAGGTAGTGTCCGTTGTGCTGGTTGAGCTTACGTAAGGCGCGATCTAGAATGTTCAGTCCTTCTTCGGTTTCGCGCATTCGGTCAAGTGGTCGCTTGCCAATGTCTTTACCTCTTAAGGAGAGTGCACCACCTTTATAAGCAAGCACAAGAGGATTGCCCGGATATTTCGATTCTAACTGGCGAATCTTTCTTGTTGCTTTACGAATGTCGCGTTCGGTGCCGTCAGTGGCTATTAAATAAATTTCACGGACGGCCTTTATATCGATTTCAAACTGATTTTCAGCGTGCGCCGGAAACACGCAGATGAGCGCAGACAGCAATGCCAGTACGCGAAGGGAGAGCTTCACAGAAAATATGAGAATGTTATTCACTTACCACATTAGATCATCGGGAATCTGATAGTCAGCGTATGGGTCATCTTCGTTCAATGCAGGTTCGTCGCGGTGCTCATTCATGATGATGCACTGCTCATCGCGTTGTCTGATTTTATCTGCGACAGGGGCAGGGACTAGTGCGTAACCATCGTCAAGTTTAGCGATAGCTAGGTGACCGGCGGTTAGATGCCCGCGAATTTTTTCTGATACGTAGAGGCGCTTGACGATATTGGCATCAGTAAAATTGTAAGCAATATCGCCATCATATTCTTTGATACGGTTAGTTTCGATGAGTTGTTTGATCTGGGCGGTGATGGCGGTACGCTCCGCTTCTTCTTTTAGTTGCTGGTTAAGCTGGCGGTCACGTTCAACCTTTTCCGCATGGGCCTGATTGGCTAATATCGTCGCCTCATCCAGTTGCGCAGCCGCACCCTTTTTGCTCTTCTGTTTCTTGTTTTTATATTGACTATGCTTGCTCTTTTGTGCCTTGGACTTATCTACGAGTCCGCTCTTTTTTAGCTGGTCGAGAAGTGAATTGCCCATGGGCGTGCTCCGGATGATCTTATAAATATTGGTGGTGAATCTGCAATCTACTAGGGTACGAGATTTGGTGCAAATATTGGGGGTGCAGGTACCCCCTGGTAACGTTTTTCATACTTCAATAATCGCTTCCATGTATTTTACTGCAGTGCCTGAAATCACCACCCGATCGCGCTCGATTGAACAGTTAACCACACCACCGCGTTTTGAGATCTGTTTTGCACGCAGTTTCGTTTTACCCAGCACTTCGGCCCAATAGGGCGCGAGTTGAGTGTAGGAGGAACCGGTAACCGGGTCCTCATTGATACCGTACCTGGGGGCGAAGAAGCGCACCACGAAATCGTATTGTTCAGCGGGGGCAGTGATGGCGACACCGCGCAGGTCGAGTTGACTGAGTTTTGTCATATCAGGCGCAGCTGCCGCAACATCGGCTTCGTGCTCAAAAAAAACGATATAATCTTCTCGTTGTGCGCACTTCAAAGATTTGTGACCAAACGCCTCGATAATCGCATCTGGCGTCTCACATGCTTCAATTGGTTGAGCGGGAAAGTCCATCGCCAGCAGGTCGTCGGTTTGCGTAACGGTTAGTACGCCGCTCTTTGAGTCGAAGTGAATGGCTTCGCGTGTATCGCCGAGAATATTAAAGATCACATAGGCACTTGCCAGAGTCGCATGACCACATAGTTCGACCTCCGCTAGCGGTGCAAACCAGCGGATCGCATAGCCCGTTTCAGTGGTAACAAAAAAGGCGGTTTCGGATAGGTTATTCTCCGCTGCGATCGCTTGCATTAGCTCATCCGGTAACCACTTATCAAGTGGACAGACAGCAGCGGGGTTGCCTTCAAAGATATGGTTTGCGAAGGCATCGATTTGGTAGAGGTTGAGTTTCATGATGTTTACCTGTGGTGCTCGTGGTGACTATCATAATTGACGGTATCTGTTCGAGAAAGATGCGCTGGCAGGCAGGTTCTGTGTTTCCAGTATCGATGACATGTTACGCAGGTTATCACTGCAGCGCCTTCCACAAATTTTCGCCGTGGTACTGAAGCAACGGTGTGGTGTCGCCCAGATCAAAACCGTTAACGGTCTCTTTCATCAAGCGGGCAGCCTCTATATCGCCTTCTTTGAAATACCAGAAGTTGGCGATGTCGGTATATTTTTTGAGGTTGGGGAAGGTGTTCATATCCATGCCCGGAGGGCCTTCGCGATAGAAGGTCGGGAATAGCCCGAGTATTTTCATCTTGTCACCGAGCGGGATCCAGCTAACGTATA
>CALZMY010000208.1 GCA_945788675.1 uncultured Gammaproteobacteria bacterium
ATAAGAGCTCCACGGCAGGGCTGTCATCAGCTGTCTTGATATGAGTGTGGTTACGTATTGCCTCACGTAATACGCGCATCATTTCAAGGCCGGTATAATCGCGGTAGTAGAGTACGCGATCTGCCGAAGTGCCGCCGGCGCGACGGGTGCAAAGATCGCCCTGTTCATCGACATCAAACTGCATCCCCTGCTGGATCAGCCAGCGGATGACATCCGGGCCATCCAGTATCATCTGTTCCACCAGTCGTTTGTTGCTGGCATAGTGCCCCGCCTGAAGGGTCTCTTCGAAATGAGCCTGAGGCGTATCGTTGGGATTGATCGAGGCCTGGATACCACCTTCGGCCATGACGGTGTTACTGTCACCTAAACGTGTCTTGCTGGCGATCAATACCTGCGCATTATTTTCTGCCGCGATCAATGCGGCCGCACAGCCTGCGCCACCAGAACCGATAACAAGCACGTCGGTTTCGATATGACTGGCACCTTCAAGTAGCTGATCGTCGCTGAGTGAGTCGGATTGCAATAGCGCCGCCAGCTGCGGGTGGCAAGGGTCATTGCGGTTAACCCCGATTGTGAGTGTGACGCGGCTTTCCGCGGCGTAATCGGGATGATAGTCGTGTAGTAGTTGCTGGTGATCATTGATGGCTGACCGTTGTGGTCGCGGCAGATCGACGCGATACGCCTGTCGTGCTTTATCAAACGGTGTGCCGTGGGCCATGTTAATACTCAATCTTCAGTTCGCCCCGTTGCAGTGCTTGTAAGCGCGCTGCGAGATTCGCAGGCAGTGGCTTGTTAATCACGGTCGAGCGGCGAGCATATAGCGCAACATAATTGGGTGCAATATCTTCGGGGCAGCTGGTGACGCAAAGATCGCACATCACACAGTTGACGAATAGCTCTCCTGCAGTTGTGAGTTGTCCCAGATTGATAAGCGTTACCCCTGCTTCAACATCAATCCCTTTGGGGCAGGCAACCGTACAGCCATGGCAGTGACGACAGTGAGCTACTTCTGGAAATATTTTGTGCAGCTGCTCAACAGCTGGGGTCGATGTTTGAAGCTGGTAGCGGTGGCTCTGCATCGCCGGTGATTGTCGCTCAAGGTGTTGCGGGAAGATCACCTGCATCCCGCTTTCAACTTTGCTCTGGCATGCGAGTGCCATCCTGATTTCCGATTCGTCGGTATAGCGAACCATGACGCGGCATGAGCCACAGACCCCTTCAAGACAGCTAGCTCGTTTAAACAGGGGATGATTTGTCTTCCATAGCGCCTGTATCAATGAGTGGCCGGGTGAGACTGAGAGTTCGACGCCGTTGACGGTGATGGATGCACACTGCTCGGAGGTTGCTGTTTTGATCATCAGGCGGCCGGGATATTGAGGTGTGTTGGCGACAAAAACAGCATTATATCAGTTCTTAAACAGATACGGCGATATGCTGGTCGGCATGGGCGTGCCTGCTTAAGTCACTTTACCTTTGAGGTAGTTATTGGGGATCAAAATAGTTTTTTGTGGTGTTTTATCTTTGCTGGTGTCGGGGTAGTCGAGGGTGAAGTGCAGGCCGCGGCTCTCTTTGCGCAGGATGGCTGAGCGGATGATCAGGTCGGCGACCAGTGTCAGGTTGCGCAGTTCAATCAGATCACTGGTGACGCGGAAATTGCTGTAGTAGTCAGAGATCTCATGTTGCAGCAGATCGACCCGATTTTTGGCGCGCTGCAACCGTTTATCGGTGCGTACGATGCCGACATAATCCCACATAAAGCGGCGCAGTTCGTGCCAGTTATGGGTCACGACCACCTCTTCGTCAGAATCGGTGACGCGGCTCTCATCCCACTCTGGCAGCGGTTGCGCTGTACCAGGTTGTTTGAGCATTTCCAGAATATGGCGACTGGCCGACTCGGCAAACGCCAGGCACTCCAGCAGTGAGTTGCTGGCCATGCGATTGGCGCCATGCATGCCAGTATAGGCCGCTTCGCCCACGGCATAGAGTCCTTCAATATCGCTACGTCCGTTGATGTCACTCATGATACCACCACAGATATAGTGTGCTGCCGGGACGACCGGAATCGGCTGTTGTGTGATGTCGTAGCCATATTGCAGGCAGCGAGCATAGATTGTCGGAAAATGTTCCTTGATGAATGCCTCTGGCTTATGGCTGATATCGAGGTGCACATATTCGACACCGGAACGTTTCATGGTGTAATCGATGGCGCGCGCAACGATATCACGTGGTGCCAGTTCAGCGCGTTCGTCGAACTGTTCCATAAAGCTAGTGCCATCAGGCAGGCGCAGCTTTGCCCCCTCACCGCGTAACGCCTCGGTCACCAGGAATGATTTCGCTTCTGGGTGGAACAGACAGGTAGGGTGAAACTGGATAAACTCCATGTTGGCGATGCGACAGCCAGCACGCCATGCCATGGCAATGCCGTCACCGGAGGCGACATCGGGATTGCTAGTATAGAGATAAACCTTGCCGGCGCCGCCAGTGGCGAGTACCACTGCTCGTGCCGAGAATGCGATCACCTCATCATTGTCGCGGTCGAGGATATAGGCCCCATGGCAGTGGTTGTCACGCCAGCCGAGCTTGCTGCCGGTGATGAGGTCGATCGCGATATGGCGCTCAAAGATTTCAATATTAGGGTGAGCATGTGCCTGTTGCGCGAGTGTGGTCTCCATCTCACGTCCGGTGGCATCGGCTGCATGTATCACGCGCCGGTGGCTATGGCCGCCTTCCTGGGTGAGGTGAAGATCGGCACTGTTGGCCCGGTTTTGATCTCTGGTGAAGTTGACGCCACGATTAATCAACCACTGGATGCATTGAGGACCGTGTTCCACCACGTGCCGCACCACCGCTTCATCACACAGCCCAGCACCGGCTTTAAGCGTGTCTGCCGTGTGGGATTCAAGTGAATCTGTCTTGTCCAGTACAGCAGAGATGCCACCCTGGGCGTAGAGCGTGGCGCTCTCGGTAAGGGCTTCTTTGGCAACCAGTGCCACCCTGGCACTGTCAGCCAGCGTCAAAGCCATGCTGATGCCCGCCGCACCGCTGCCAATAATCAGAACGTCATGTTGTTGACTTCTGGTTGTGTTCACTGTATCGCTCATCGAGTTGATTGCGTAGGGTGGATCTCTTCGGGAATTGATACCCGCTGGTCAGTTATCATGAACGTTCCATTATAAGTGGCTCAGTGTCTGTTTGTCGCGTTAATCTACACTAGAGAGGAAAGGGGGAAGAACGGAAAGAAGGGCGGAGAGAAAATGGGCAAAAAAAAGGCGTTATTATACTTGACGTACCCACCTAGAAGTCATATACTGTCCTCAACAT
>CALZMY010000209.1 GCA_945788675.1 uncultured Gammaproteobacteria bacterium
CCATTTGTTTTAAACTGAATTTGTGAAAAACGTTTAATCAACATCAAAAAGGAGAAGGTCATATGAGATTCTACACCGAAAATCGAAAATATTATTGTGGTATCGATCTGCACACTAAAACCATGTATGTCTGTATCCTCGATGAAACGGACAGCATATTACTTCATAAGAATATTCCTGCACAACCGAAACCTTTTCTGGCCCTGATTGCGGATTATCGCGATGGGCTGGTGGTTGACTTCCACAATATCAAGAAAGCCGTCATAACTTTGCATCAAAAAATCAGAGATGTTCTTTGTGTCTATTGATCGTTCACCCAGAACTTTGACGAAATCACTACCAAGAACCCAACTATTTTCTTCGAATTAACTTTGCCATCTGGGGTCCACCAAATCTGATTCGAGTAAATAATTGAATTCGTCAATTGCTCTAGCCCTACGAGCATGGGACAAACCAATTTCAAGGTCTTTTGGTATAACATCATTTTCGATGAGAAAACTAAGCATTCGTTCTCTCTCAGGTAGGTTTAGTAGCTGCTTTACTTGTGAAGCGGTATCTTTATCATACGGCCGATCTAATGGGATAAACGCTTTTGTTCCACTTTTGAATGGTTCGTAGTTATCCTTCAAAAAACCAAGTAAACTTTCGAATTCTTCAGAATCCAGAGTTAACTCACTTTTTGGCTTTAGCGTTTCTGTTCCTTCCTCTCCGTCCCAATCTTTGGACTTTTGGTATCTTCCAACTTTTAGAAATACCTCATCTTCTCTCGTATGATGAGGAACTTTCCAGAATCCGGCACGAGTAACTACTGTTTTTTTGTTCTTCAGTACAGTGAACTTTTGTCCCTTTACCCTAGACATTCCCCCTCCCTTTATAGACTGCTAACTATGTTAATAAGTAGCGAGCTCATACTGTCTAATAAATGATCACCGACCCACAATACGGTAGCATGGAATATATTTCAATTACTGAATCTTCGGCCTTGCTGCATAGCATTCAATATTGCGGGCACGGATATTTAAAGAATGAAAAGAGACAGCGCTGCCCGAGCATCTCTAGCGTCTAACCCGCTATCTGCCAGTCAAATAGGCCGTAGACGATCAGATCACCAAAACCCCAGAGAAAGGTCCCCGTGATTAGCAGTGATACCTCGAGCACACCCATCGAGAATTTTAGTTCCTGCTCAAGCTTTACCATCTGTTCCTGAAATGTACTTTCAATATCGACAAGCTCTTTATCGATCGCTTCCTGCTCCATCTTGTTTGCGCGGTGGCGACGTTTGGCACGGGCCAGCGCTGAGCGTCGGCGCAACTGCAAGCGGCTCATCAAGACACGCTCCTGAATAATGCTACCCAAACTCGACCAGATACCGAGAATAACGACCAGACAACCCGCTCTGGATAACCACTCGTTCATCATAAATTGAATGTGAGAAAGGTAGAGGCCCAGCATAATCACCAGCAATGCCGCTAGCCAGAGTATCGTTTGATGTTTACCCGTATGGCTCATGCCAGGCGTGCGCTATATTTAATCGAATGCAATACATTACCGTATATGATTTTTTGGATGACTGATCATCACGACTGCTTATTTAGGGAACCTCTGATTATGCTGGTGGTACTTCGCGAGGCTGACGATCATCACTCACCGCCACAAATGTTAACGTGGCCTCGGTGACTTTAATCGTTTCATCATCACCACCGCTGCGATGGCGTTCGGCGTAGACTTCAACATTGACCGTTAACGAGGTGCGGCCTACTTTGGTCACTTCTGCGTAGCAACTAATTAGATCACCAACAAACACCGGCTTGTGAAACTGAAACTCATTTACTGCGACGGTGACGACGCGCCCTTTGGCGCGACGATAAGCGGCAATGCTGCCAGCAATATCGACCTGCGACATGATCCAGCCGCCGAAGATATCACCAGCGGCGTTAGTGTCTGCGGGGCGTGCCGCCATGCGCGTAGTGGGCTGTTTGTCTGTGGGTAGTTGTACAGTCGTTGAGTTATTCATCAGTGCCCCTCATAGATCCGTGCTACATCATCCGAAAGATGTTCGAGGATTTTATTACGTTTCAATTTTAATGTAGGTGTCTGCAACTCATTTTCGATCGACCACGGCTCGAGATGCGCGGACACGCGACGCACCTGCGCATAACCAGGAAAATCTTTTAGCATTACTGCGACTCGTTTTACTAATACCTTTTCGACAGCGGCTATTTTCAGTGAAGCACTATCATCATGCGCCACGCCATGTTTTCTGGCTAGCGCCTGCCACTGATCAGGATCAAGCACCAATAGTGCAGCAAGGTAGGGACGGCCTTCACCGATAATCATCACCTGCTCAAACAGTGGGTCTTGTGTAATCGCCAGTTCCATATCTGACGGCGGTACCTTTTCGCCATTAGACAGCACGATAATATCTTTCAGACGGCCGGTAATGTATACCATGCCGTTACGTAACGCTGCTTTATCGCCAGTATAGAACCAGCCTCCCTTGATCACCTCGGCCGTCCCTTCGGGGTTATGCCAGTAGCCATGCATCACGCCGGGACTGCGAATAATCAACTCACCTTCATCGGTGATCTTCGCTTCTACATCTTTCAGCAGTGAACCCACACTCAGTGGGTCATTTTTTTCGATACGGTTACAGCTAAGTACTGGACTGGTCTCGGTCAGGCCATAGCCCTGCACCATTGGCAGTCCAAGCCCGATAAACATCTTAGCGACACCATCTGAGAGTGGCGCGCCACCACAAACAGTCACACGGATACGACCGCCTAGTTTTGCCATCACCTTGTCTGCCACCAGCTTTTTTAACAACGGCCACAACAGAAACATCGGCTGCCAATCACCACGGCCCTGCTGATAATTGAACTGGTCCCAACCAACCTTCATGGCGGTATGAAATAACTTCTGCGCCAGCGGTGGGCGTTGCTCTAGTTTGGCCAGCACTTTACCCTGTACACGCTCAAAGATACGCGGCACCGAAATCAACACTGTCGGTTTAATCACCTCAAGATCTTCACCCAGTAGCGTAATCGAGCGGGCATAGGCGACGGTTGCACCGGCCATCATCGGCAGATAATAGCCAACCGTACGCTCCAGCATGTGCGATAACGGCAGGAATGAGAGAAACAGGTCATCCTGGTTGATGATGACCACTTTCAAACTGGCATATGCATTCCACAGGATATTACGGTGACTCAGCATCACCCCCTTGGGCCGCCCTGAAGTACCCGAAGTATAGACAATGGTTGCGAGCGTATCGCCATCGACCTCTACCGTCTGACACGACTCACCACTCGTCATCACATCACTAGGCAACCACGCCTCTTTGGAATGCACCAGTGGATGAACCTTTTCATTGATCGAAGCGTGTAAACTAACAATTCGCACCAGACTGGTCGCCTCACCGATCAC
>CALZMY010000210.1 GCA_945788675.1 uncultured Gammaproteobacteria bacterium
CGGGTATCAAGGTGATGATAATGTAGATCATGAAGGCGAAACATAGTCACATGAGATTAATAATAAACGGATTGCCTCTATTGTCGGCAGGAATTAACACCCCTTTAAGCGTCGCATCAGCAGACGACCCACTGAGACTAGGACTAAAGTCATCCTGTATCCGAGCTACACCCAAAAACACTCTATAGATAAGAGGCATTGGCATGGCCACATGGTTCAGATCACTATTCAACAGGCTTACATTCAAAGAATTTTCCTATTTTAATCAACATTATACCCCGTTTTTAATCAATCCCACTCTCGTTAAATACATTTAAAGTATCGCGAGAAAAACCCGTTAAAAGCTATAGGGATACTAACTTCAAACTAAATTTCTGCCAGCACACGCGAAAGTTCACAATAAGCATCAAAGACGATGTTCGCACAACAAGGACTTACAGATGGCGGTACAGCGCCCCAAGAAAATACGTTTAGGTGACTTGCTCGTTGAGCAAAAAGCCATTACGGAAGAACAGCTCATGGCAGCCCTTGATGCCCAGAAGAGCACTGGTAACAAACTCGGTCGTGAACTGATTGAAAGTGGCTATCTTACCGAAGATCAGCTACTTGGTATTCTGGCAGAACAGCTAAATATTGAATTTATCGATATTCGTAGTTACTCCATCAATCCAGAAACAATCAAAAGAATTCCAGAAGTTCAAGCGCGTCGCTTTCGTGTTATCGTCCTCGCGGAAGAGCCCGACCACGTCCTGATCGGCATGGCCGATCCAACCAATATATTTGCCTATGATGAAGTCTCCCGACTGGTAGAAAAGCCATTGACCCTGGCAGTCGTTAAAGAGGATGATTTACTCAAGGCCATTGACTCTGTTTATCGCCGTACAGCAGACATCAGCAACTTTGCTGCCGAACTGGGTCAACAGATATCAGCAGGCGAAAGCGCAACCACAGAACGCACCATTAATGAAGGCGTGGCAGACGCCCCTGTTGTCAAGCTGTTACAAACCATGCTGGAAGATGCAGTGCAGGTAAACGCATCAGACATCCATATTGAACCTGACATCAATGAGCTACGCATCCGCTTCCGCATCGATGGTACGCTCCGAGTTCAAACCACGACTGACCATCTTATTGCTGGCGCACTTATTTCACGATTGAAGTTGATGTCGGGCCTTGATATTTCAGAGAAACGTCTGCCCCAGGATGGGCGTTTCCATCTTGATGTTCGCGGTCATCAAATTGATGTGCGCTTATCCACTCTGCCATTGCCTGACGGCGAGTCTGCCGTGATGCGTTTGCTGAATCAATCTGCTGGATTTCTGGGCGTCGATCAGCTCGGTATGCCAACAGAACTGGCAAAAAAGGTTAGAAAGGTGGCGCATTACCCTCACGGCTTAATGTTGGTTACCGGCCCAACAGGCAGTGGTAAAACAACAACACTTTACGCTCTATTAGGTGAATTAAATAACCCGGAAATCAAGATCATCACCGTTGAAGACCCGGTTGAATACCGCCTGAATGGTGTTAACCAGGTTCAGGTCAATCCTAAAGTTGAATTGACTTTCAGCAAGGTGCTGCGGTCAGTTCTGCGCCAGGACCCCGATGTGGTTCTAATCGGCGAAATGCGTGATAAGGAGACGATAGAGATCGGCCTGCGGGCATCGATGACAGGGCACTTTGTTATGTCCACACTGCATACCAACGATGCAATATCCAGCGCACTTCGCCTGATTGATATGGGTTCCGAACCTTATCTGATTGCTGGTGCCTTGCGAGGAATCCTGGCCCAACGACTGATTCGACGAATATGTGCCAGCTGCGCCGCCACAGAAACATTAGATGCCGCCACCAAACTCATGCTTAAAGACATGGGGAATGAACCTGATGACATTACCTTCAAACGGGGAAATGGTTGCCGAAACTGTAACAATACAGGCTATCAGGGGCGAATAGGAATCTACGAATTTCTTGAAATGGATGCCGAATTAGTTGAGACACTTCACAATGGCGACTTGATCGAATTCTCCAAAATGGCCAAATCTCGTCCCGGCTTTAAACCATTAAAACAATCCGCCTACGAACTCGCCATTAAAGGAGTAACCACCGTCGATGAAGTCATTAAAGTCGGCTACGGCATGGAAATGTAAGCAATGAGCCTATTTAAATACGAGGGCCGTGACCAACAGGGCCAACTGATAAGCGGACAAATCGAAGCCGATTCCGAAGATGCCGTTGCCAGTCATCTGCTCGGCACAAATATTACACCCATCAGTATCCTGGCACATCAAGAAAAACATAAACATGGTGCCGCGATTCAACGTCAACTGACAAAGAAAAAGGTTCCGCTGCTGGATTTAATATTTTTCTCACGGCAGATGTACACCCTGATGCGTGCTGGCGTGCCTATTCTCGAAGCGTTACAGGGCCTGCGCGAATCGACCCCCAGCGATAAACTGGCAACGGTCATTGGTGAATTACGCGACAGCCTCGATGCGGGCGAGGATTTGAGTACGGCGATGAGTCATCACCCTGACGTGTTTTTGAGCCTGTATATAAGCATCGTTGAAGTCGGTGAAACAAGCGGCACCCTGCCGGAAAGTTTTTTAAAACTCGTTAAATACCTGGAGCTTGAACGTGAGACGCGTGAACGCATTAAATCTGCCATGCGCTACCCGGTCATCGTCATTGTTGCTATTGCCGCGGCCATGTTGATCATCAACATATTTGTCATTCCAGCCTTTGCCAGTGTCTTCAATAAATTTGGCGCAGACCTGCCGTTGCCAACACAGATGCTGATTGCCACCTCCAGTTTCACCGTCAACTACTGGTATGTGATTGTCGCATTCATCGCTGCACTCCCCTTTGCCATCCACTTTTATCTCTCCAAAGAAGCGGGGCGTTTAAAGTGGGATCGCATCAAACTCAAACTGCCAGTTATTGGCAGCATACTCTACCGCGCCACCATGGGCCGTTTTTCACTCGCTATGGCGATTTGCGTCAAATCCGGTGTGCCATGGGGTCAGGCAATGTTAGTCGTCAGTAAGGCGGTCGACAATGCCTATGTCCGCGCTCATGTCTTAGAGATGCGCGATGCGATTGAACGAGGCTCGACCATCACCCAGGCGACTACCGCCTCCAACCTGTTCCCTTCAATCGTACTGCAAATGATCCGCGTGGGTGAGCAGACCGGTTCGCTCGACAACCTGCTCTCAGAAGTCGCTGAATATTATGAGCGTGAAGTCGAGTATCAACTCAAAAACCTTAGTGCCTCTATCGAGCCCATCCTGCTAGCCTGTGTCGGCGTCATGGTGCTGGTGCTGGCATTAGGGGTGTTTTTACCCATGTGGGATCTTGCCGGAGCCGCTATGGGACGGTAGCCACATAAATAGTACACCTAGAATTCCCTAAAGTTATAAGCCAAACCTGACGATATAGTCATTAAGGAATTAGGGCGCGATACAGTCACCAAGCCTAAATATTTATGGATAAGCAAAAATTTAGCGAGGATTTAAGGATGAGATATCAGAGCGGTTTTACATTAATCGAATTGGTAATGGTTATCGTAATTTTAGGACTGCTCAGCGC
>CALZMY010000211.1 GCA_945788675.1 uncultured Gammaproteobacteria bacterium
ACGGATGATTGACGCCGGTTTTGCCGCCAACGGATGAATCAACCTGCGCCAGCAGTGTGGTGGGAATCTGGATAAAATTGACGCCTCGTTGATAGGATGCAGCGGCAAAGCCGGTCATATCGCCAACGACGCCGCCACCAAGAGCAATCAATGTAACATCTCGGCCGCAGCGTGCCTCAAGCAGCACATCAAAAATATTATTCAGATATGCTAGCGTCTTGTACTGTTCTCCATCGGGCAGGATCACTGTATTGACATCGTACCCTGACAGGGTGCTTTGTAAACGCTCAAGGTATAGCGGTGCTACCGTCTCGTTACTGACCACTACCACCTGCTGTCCCGTAATGAACGGCGCAAGCAATTGTGGTTGGCTCAATAATTGACCACCAATAAATATCGGGTAACTTCTTGACCCCAGATCAACATCAAACGTCTTCATGAAACAGTTGTATCCAAATAAATTTGTTCCATTATATACGTCACGTCGCGCGATTAACCACTTTCCAGCCTGGTAATTTCATCAATCAAATATTGCACGGTTGCGCGAATACTCCTGTCATCGGTATCCACCACGAAGTCGGCAATCTCCCGATACAACGGGTCTCGTATCAACATCAGCGCTTCAAGACGTGCCTGTGGGTTCTCAGTTTGTAGCAGTGGTCGGTTGCGATCTTTGGCGGTTCGCTTGAAAAGTTGCTCGATAGATGCCGCAAGATAGATCGTCAATCCTCGCGACGCCAGTGCCTTACGATTTTCTGGGGCCAGAATCGCGCCACCACCTGTCGCCAGCACGATCCCCTGCCGCTTAGTCAGATCGTCAATCACTGCACGTTCTCGCTCACGAAACCCGGCTTCGCCCTCAATATCAAATATCCATGGAATATCCGCGCCAGTACGACGAGAAATCTCGTGATCACTGTCAATAAACTCCCGCTCAAGTGATTTCGCCAACTGACGCCCAATGGTGGTTTTACCCGAGCCCATTGGACCAATTAAAAATATATTATTTAACTCATTCATACATAGCAAGATATGCCAGTCTTGAGGTAAAAAATCAAGTGATTCAATACTTTTGAGCAGCCAAAAAAAAGCCGGGGCTAATCCCCGGCTTTTTTGAACAGATATGAATACTCACGTATGCTATGTTAGCGTGCGCCCAGTGACTCCTTAAGCACCTTCGGTGTTACAAAGATCAATAGCTCATCCTTATCATCTTCTTTCAGGGTTCTCCGAAATAACACGCCCACAATCGGGATATCGCCAAAGAAAGGGACCTTTTCACGCACTTCGCGGGACAGCTGTTCATAGATCCCGCCCAGCACCACTGTTTCACCATTTTCGACCAGCACCTGTGTCTGGACTTCGCGGGTCTCGATACTTGGGATACCCGATACAACATCACCGACGTTATCCTTTTTGACAATCAGGTCCATGATAACTCGGTCATCCGGGGTGATCTGCGGGGTGACTTCAAGACTCAACACCGCCTTTTTAAAGGTGACGGTTGTTGCACCACTTGATGCCGCCTCCTGATACGGGACTTCGACACCCTGCTCAATTATTCCCGTAGATTGATTCGCCGTAATCACACGGGGACTTGAGACCACCTCACCCTCGCCTTCTGCCTGCATCGCAGAGAGCTCCAGTTCGATCAGAAAATCATTGTTTAATACTGCAAATCCAAATGAGCCAGCATCACCGATTACCGGTAGATTAATATTCAGCCGATCATTCATCTCCCAATCATCGCGATTGCCGATCTGAGTCGTACCATTAAGAGAGCCTGACGTTATCTCTTCATTTGAACCTCTACTCTTACGACCTGATGCGCCAAATCGCGCCCCAACATCTCGTCTAAAATCATCACTGGCAACGACAATCCGCGATTCGATCAATACCTGCCTCACTGCAACATCAAGCTCATCGATCAAGCGCCGCACATCTTCAAGTTTGTCCGGGGTATCGCGTATCAATAGATTATTGGTACGCTCGTCCACCGAGACTCTGCCTCGGGTCGACAGCATCGAGTTATCAGCAGATGATAATATATCGGCTATTTCTGTCGCTTTTGCGTAATTAATCTGTATCACTTCTGAAAAAAGCGGTGCCAGTTCATCAACCTGCTTTTGTGATTCAAACTCCTGCTTTTCTCGTGCGGCAATCTCTTCACTCGGCGCAATCAGCATCACATTACCCTGCTTACGCTTGGCCAGCCCCTTGGTTTTCAAGATAAGGTCGAGTGCCTGGTCCCAGGGGACATTTTGCAGGCGCAACGTAACGCTACCCTGTACCGTATCACTGGTCACCATATTGATACCGGTAAAATCGGCGATCAACTGTAGGACTGCCCGAATTTCAATATCCTGAAAATTAAGCGACAGGCGCTCCCCGGTATAGCCAAACTTATCCCGCTTGATCTCTTCTTTCTCAGCAGCACTCAGCGGTGCAATTTCAAGCGTAAATGTCTCATTTGTCTGGTATGCAAGCTGTTCATATTCTCCTTCTGCCTTAACCACCAGCCTTGCATTTCGCTTCTCCATGAAGCTATCGATAATGGTCACGGGTGTGGCAAAGTCAATCACATCCAGTCGGCGCACAAACTCTTCGGGTAATGTGGCATCCAGAAAGTCCAGCACGACATTACCACTTTCTTCTGTGATATTGACCGGCGTCGTGGGATCAGAAAGCGTCACAATAATATGCGCCTCGCCCTTTTTACCCCGTCTGAAATCTATATTTTTAATTTCATGACGCTGTTCAACTACTTGATGAACGACCTCACTCTTTCCTTTTGATGCAACCTCACTTAGTTCCGGCGCCACGCCCTTTACCGCATCGCTGCCCAGTATGATATAGAAATCGCCGCCATCTATTCGCGTCTCATACTGCACCATTCTAACAAGATTCAATACCACACGCGTGCGGCCTTTCGCTTCCACAGCATTAATACTACGCGCAATGCCCATACCAACCGGCACTGTTTTTGCTACTTTACTAGTTGTGTTTGGAAAATCCAGTGCAATACGTGCAGGGTTATCAATGGTAAAACTCAGCGGCTTGGCGACCTCTGCCACGCCAGAGAGCGACAACCTGATCTGTACCCGGTCTCCTGGCAATGACACAAAGCCAACATCCTCCAGTACCTGTGTCGCGCCCGTCTCTTGCGCGGCATAAACTGGCATTGATCCAATCAATAATAAACCCAAAAAGGCCATTCCCAGGGGTATTCGACGCAACAGATCCATCATGTCGCCTTTATAGCGGCTTAAACTCTGGGTCATCATTTTCCAACTCTCCCAATCCATATCATTCATCATTGAGGGACAACTCGGCTGGGCGATTTTTCCACCCGCCAAGCCCATCGGAGACGATTTCAACAAGTAAGATATTGTTACTATCTACCCTGGAAATTTTGCCGTGGTTCTGTCCAATGTAGCTTCCACCTTTTACTCTATACACAATGCCATCCGGCGCCTTGATCAGCCCCCAGTTTTCATTGGCATATTCAAGCGTTCCCATCATCGTCAATGTCTCAAGCGGGTAAGACTCCAATGTCTCCCGGCTACGCTCACCATCAGGAAACACATCACCATACGACCCTTTGGATATTTTAGAACGATCCGCTTTTGGATTAATTGTCTCCCAGGTAATAAAGGGATCTTTTATCTCATCCAGATATGCGCTATAGGTATATTTCTCAAACGGTTTCAGTTCAGGTAATGGCTCAACTCTGCCTGGATTTTCTGCCTTAACGTTGGCAACAAAAGTCTCCAGATCAGTGATACCACTGCTACTACAGGCCGAGAGTATTAAAACACTGCCCAGATAAGAGGCGATGCGATAAGTACGAATCATACTTCCCCCAACTCCACCACTCGAAGCCTGCTCAACTGCACCCATATTGAATCGCATCTTCAACATGCTATTCTTCTTCCTCAATATAGCGATAGGTCTTGGCCGTCGCTTCCATAATCAGGGCATCATCATCACCTATCTTGGCACTGCTGTTAGGTGTGATTTTAAAATCATGCAAGGTTACGATCCTTGGAAGCTCTGCCAGATCACTAACAAACGTGCCAAACTCGTGATAATTTCCAGCAACTCTCACCTTGATAGGAAGCTCTGCATAAAATTCTGCTGGCACTTCACTCTCAGGTCTAAACAGATCAAATTCGAGGCCGTTTTGTAAGCCTGTTTTAGAAACATCTACCAATAACTCTGCGACTTCAGTCTTGCTCGGCAGCTGCCTCAACATCGCGCCAAATGACAGCTTCATTTCATCCATCTGTGCCTTATATGCATTTAGATTTGCAGCCTTTCCCTGCTTAACCTTGAAAAGGTCCTTCAACTCTTGTTCTTTTTTCTCTGCCACCTCAAGCGCGGCAATCTGGTCCTGCGTATCAAACCAGTAACCTGCCCCCAATACACCTATTGATAACAACAGAATGACTATCGCCTTAAGTGCAACGGGCCATTTTGAAACATCATTAGGGTCAATTTTACCCAGCTCAGAGAAATCAATATTTAAATCGATAGCCATGCTTACCCCTATAACCCTTCGTCCGCTACATCTTCTACAGGGACAGTCTGGTTTACATAAAGCGTAAAGGTACTGGTGCGAATTCTATCTTTCAAATTCGCTTCAATCACTTCTAACTTTGGATCTGCAAGCCACTCAGACTCATCAAGATTACGCATAAATGTCGATACCGTCGCGTTTGATTGCGCGACACCCGTAATTTCAACCGTTGTATCACTCTGTGTAATTCCGGTTAAATAGACCCCTTCAGGTACATTCCTCACAAACTCGTCAAATAGATGAACAATTTCAGGGCGTCTTGTCTGTAATTGCTGAATCACGTCCATACGAGTCAATAAGTTCTGCTTTTCATCTTCAAGGCTTTTAATTTCCTTAATCTTCTCTTCAACCAGTGCAATCTCTTTATTCAGAAATTCATTACGGCTACCTTGCGCATCAATTAGAGATGACATGTGCAGGTGAACATATAAAATGAGTGCGGCCATCAACACAACGGCGCCAGCAGCAATCGATGCAAACTGCCGTTGCGATTCTTTTCGTTGCCGTTCTCTCCACGGTAATAGATTAATGCGCGTCATTTATCGAATCTCCTGATCGCCAGCCCGCACGCAATCATCAAAGCAGGCGCATCATTACTGATCGAATCAGGCTTGATCTTCGATGCAAAGGTCATATCCATGAAAGGATTGGCGATTGACGTGGTGATGCCAAGCTTTTCTTCGATCATCTCGTCAATGCCTGCTATTGATGCGCAACCACCCGCTAACACGATGTGGTCCACACTACTGTGCTGACTGGAAGAAAAGAAAAACTGTAGCGAACGGCTGACCTGTTGCGCTAATCCTTCTTTAAATGGCTGCAACACTTCACTCTTGTAATTATCAGGTAAACCACCCTGTTTTTTCGCCAACCCCGCCTCATCATAGGACAGTCCATAGCGCTGCTGAATCTCTTCAGTCAGCTGTTTGCCACCAAACACCTGCTCACGTGTATAGATGGTCTTGAAATCATATAAAACATTCAGAATTGTCATGGTGGCACCTACATCAATTACCGCGATAGTTTTTTCACTACCATTGTCCGGTAATTGCTGCCCCAGCAGCGAATAGGCCGTTTCCATCGCAAATGCCTCAACATCTACGATCTCAGCTTTGACACCCGCAATATCTAGCGCAGCTACTCGCACATCAATATTTTCACTCCGGGATGCGGCCAGCATCACATCTACAGATGTTTCATCATTTTCTGTCGGACCGAGCACCTGAAAATCGAGATTGATCTCTTCCATCGGAAATGGGATGTATTGATCAGCCTCTCCCTGAATTTGTTCCAGCATATCGTCATCTGAAAGCCCTGCAGGCATCGTGATCACTTTGGTGATCACCGCAGAACCCGCTACCGCCACCGCAGCATTCTTTGTGCGAGTTCCTGCACGTGCCAACGCCCGAGAAATAGCATTCCCTACTGCCTCAACATCAGTAATGTTCTTTTCTGAGACAGCGTCGAGAGGTAGCGGTACCACCGTGTAGCTCTCAACACGATATCGTCCACCAGCGGTTCGACTTAATTCCAGCAATTTAACGGCTGTGGAACTGATATCAAGCCCAATTAATGGCGGTGCTGTTTTTTTAAAAAGTTGCACCCTATATTCCCTTATAGCCCATTAACAATATAGACAATCTGTGGTTGTGTGATCTTAATCTCATTTTCAATAATAGATATCAAGTAATTAAAAGACAATTTTTATTCACTAAGGTCACAGATGTTATCGTCCGCATTCGCAAAAAGTTTTATACTAATTGTTAAGATAAATTAATGAGCTATATTTTGCCTGACTCTTAACAATGAAATTTTTAAAGAAACTGTTCAAAACAGCACTTATTACCCTCTCGACACTCTTTATTCTCGGTACTGCTACCGTTTTTGGCGTATATCTCTATCTTTCACCCAAACTGCCATCCATCGAAACACTCAAGGAGGTCAAACTTCAGGTACCTCTGCGGGTCTATAGTGCAGATAAAAAATTGATTTCCGAGTTTGGTGAAATGAAGCGATCACCACTAAAATTTGATGAAATACCCCAGTCGATGGTCAACGCAATCCTCTCAGCAGAGGATAATCGCTATTTTGAACACCCCGGTGTCGATTATCAGGGAATATTACGCGCAGTCGTCAACCTCGCCCTCACAGGAAAAAAATCTCAGGGTGGTAGCACCATTACCATGCAGGTCGCACGCAATTTCTTTTTAAGCAGTGAAAAAACCTATCTGCGCAAAGTGAATGAGATCTTCCTCGCGTTCAAGATCGAAAATGAATTAACCAAAGAGGAGATTCTTGAGCTCTATCTCAACAAAATCTACCTTGGCCACCGCTCATACGGTATCGCCGCAGCCGCTCAAGTCTACTATGGCAAAACCATTGACCAGCTTAATATCGCCGAAATGGCCATGATTGCAGGACTGCCCAAGGCACCATCACGCTTTAATCCTATCACCAACTCAAAACGCGCTGTCACCCGTCGTAATTACGTTTTGGGCAGGATGTACGCGCTTAACCATATAGACAGCGACACTTATAATAATGCCAAAGATGCGCCAGATAGCGCAAAGCTCCACGGGCTTTCTATTGAAGTCCATGCGCCGCATGTTGCAGAGATGGTCCGCGCTCAGATGGTAAAGCAGTATGGCGAAGAACAAACCTACACCGGCGGCTACAAGGTTATCACTACCATCGACTCACGCCTGCAGCAAGCTGCCAACCACGCGCTTCGTCGGGCCTTGCTCGACTATGATGCACGCCATGGCTATCGTGGTGTCGCGGGTCATATCGATTTGATGGATCTTGTCAGTATCAAATCATGGCAAGAGATTTTCATGAATATACCCAGCATTGCTGGCTTAACCTCTGCCTATGTGCTCGCACTTGAGGAAGATGCCATCACCGTATTACTCGATGCCGAAGCGAACAATATCATCCGTATTCCCTGGAATGGTCTCTCATGGGCGCGCGAATATATCAATGACAACCGGCTTGGACCAAAGCTAAAAACTGCAGCCGATGTTGTGAAAGTGGGTGACCTGATCTATGTGCAGTCCGACGCTAATAATGACTGGCGTCTGTCACAGCCACCTCAAGCAGAGGGGGCACTGGTCTCAGTCTCTTCCCAGGATGGCCATATCATCGCCCTCAATGGTGGCTATGACTTCCATCGGAGCAACTTCAACCGAGTAACGCAGGCAACCCGCCAGCCGGGTTCAAACTTCAAACCCTTTATCTATTCAGCGGCCCTTGAAAAGGGGTTCACGCCAGCCAGTATCATCAATGATGCCCCAGTTGTTTTTGATGACCCTGGATTGGAGAGTGCCTGGCGGCCTGAGAACTATAGCGGGAAATTCTTTGGTCCAACCCGTTTACGGCAGGCATTGATCAAATCCCGTAATCTTGTTTCTATTCGTCTCATGCGCTCTATTGGTATTCCTTATGCGCTTGAATATGTCAGTCGCTTTGGTTTTGACGTTGCTAGTCTTCCCAGGGATCTTTCATTGGCACTCGGCAGCGGCGTTGTTACCCCACTGCAACTCGCTGCGGGTTATGCTGTGCTTGCCAATGGTGGCTACCGCGTTACGCCACACTTTATAAAACAGATCACCGATGCTGATGGCAATCTTATCTTAGAAGTCAAACCTGCGACAGTCTGTCATGATGACTGCGTCATTCCTGCGGATGAAATCGATGCGCTCATCATGGGTGAGACAACTACAGACTCACCACTCCGCCCTGTCAACATCGCTGAGCGTGTCGTATCACAGGAAAACATCTATCTAATGACATCCATGCTACGCGACGTGATCAAGCGCGGCACTGGCAAACGTGCATTACAACTAAAACGTAATGATCTCGCTGGAAAAACGGGCACGACAAACGATCAACAGGACGCATGGTTCTCTGGCTATAATGCCGATGTCGCCACTATCGCCTGGGTTGGCTTCGATCAAGTTCGCTCGCTTGGTAATCGTGAAACCGGTGGTCGTGCCGCACTGCCAATGTGGATCTATTATATGGAAGAGGCCCTGAAAGGCACACCTGAAAAACCGCTTGAACGCCCGCCGGGGCTGGTGACTGTTCGCATCGATTCCGAGAATGGCCTGCTCGCTGAAAGTAACCATCCCGGCGCTATCTTTGAAACCTTCAGAAGTGAGTATGCACCCACTCGCTATAGCAAGCCAAAAATCACCCAACCACCCATGCTGGATGATGACCCATCGACCCCTATTATCGATGCGCCTCCACCCCAACTTTTCTAAAATATCCGTAAATACATCATCCAATGCATCACTCCAGTAAAATGCAACGCATGCGCCTACAGCTTGCACATGAGGCCGCCCGTATCATGACTGAAGAGGGTATCTCCGATTTCCATACCGCCAAGCGTAAGGCTGCCAATCGCATGGGGGTCACAAATGAGCAGAATATGCCGCGCAATGTTGAAATCGAGCTTGCACTAAAAGAATACCAGGCAATCTTCAGACAGGACCAACAACCCCACCGGCTCAGGGCACTTCGGAAAACAGCCATTGAGGTCATGCGCCTACTGGAGCGTTTTTCACCACGCCTGGTAGGGCCCATATTGCGCGGCACCGCAGATCAGCACTCTGCCATCAATATCCATCTCTTCACTGACAACAGTCAAGCGCTTGACTGGCTATTGATGGAACACCATATCCCCTTCAGGATTGGTGAACGTGAATACCGTTTCAGCGATAATAATGTTCGACGCCAACCACTCTATCTCATCGCAGATGGTGAAATCGAAGTCGAGCTGACGCTCTTTCCGGAAATCGGGATCCGCCAGGCACCAAAAAGCCCGCTGGATGGCAAGCCAATCCAGCGGGCCTCAGTGTCAGACGTTCAAAAACTGCTATCGCAGGAGCAGTGATTCGACTATCGCTTGTCGACGCCGATGTAGTCGCGCACATCCTCACCCATATACATCTGGCGCGGACGCCCAATACGCTGCCCAGGCTCGCCAATCATCTCCATCCACTGCGACACCCAACCCACCGTACGTGCCACCGCAAACATCACCGTAAACATATTAGTGGGGATACCAAGTGCCTTGTAGATTATACCAGAGTAAAAATCGACGTTCGGATAGAGCTTCTTCTCAACAAAGTAGTCATCCTTGAGGGCAATATCTTCCAGTCCCATTGCCAGCTCAAATAGCGGATCATTGGGGTCACCAAACTTCTCGAGGACCTCGTGACACATCTTGCGAATGATCGTGGCGCGTGGATCATAATTTTTATAGACACGATGACCGAAGCCCATCAAACGGAACGGGTCATCTTTATCCTTCGCCTTCTCAATATATTTTGCAATATTAGAGGTATCACCGATCTCGTTCAGCATATGCAACACCGCCTCGTTAGCACCGCCGTGGGCAGGCCCCCACAATGCTGTGATACCCGACGAAATACAGGCGAACGGATTGGAACCCGAACTGCCCGATAACCGTACCGTCGCAGTGCTTGCATTTTGCTCATGATCCGCATGCAAAATAAAGATCATATCCAGCGCCTTTTCGGCAACAGGATCGACAACATACTCTTCACTGGGTACAGAAAACATCATGTGCAGCAGGTTGCCACAGTAACTGAGGTGATTTTTTGGATAGATAAAAGGCTCGCCAATGGAATATTTGTAACAGGCCGCCGCGATAGTCGGCATCTTTGCCAGCATGCGATACGCAGCAACTTCACGATGTCGCGGATCGTGAACATCGGTCGAGTCGTGATAAAATGCCGACAGTGATCCCACCACGCCCACCATACTCGCCATCGGATGCGCATCGTGATAAAAACCTTTATAAAAGGTACGTAGACTCTCCTTCAACATCGTGTGGCGGCTGATCATGCTGACAAAATCATCTAGCTCTACTTTGCTTGGCAACTCACCATTCATCAACAGATGAGCAACCTCAAGAAAGCTACTCTTCTCAGCCAGCTGCTCAATTGGATAACCGCGATAGCGTAAAATCCCATTTTCACCGTCGATATAGGTAATCCCGCTACGGCAACTTGCGGTGGACTGGAAGCCAGGGTCAAAAGTCAGGTAACCGTGGTCGCGATAGAGGGTGCTGATGTCGATCGCAGAAATATTCTGCGCATCTTTTAACCCAGGCAACTCAATACTCTTGCCCGTTGCATTATCCGTAATTGTAAATGTGTTCTTCCCCATCTGATGCCTCTCCCTCAATCAATAACGCTCAGGATATTAATTCGATGTCTTTGGTAACCTGCTCGGCTGACTGCTTGAACAGTCTCGACTCTTCGTCACTGAGTGGCAACTCCACCACCTTTTCCATACCGCCAGAACCAAGCACCACCGGCACGCCGAGTGCGATATCTTGCTGACCATACTCCCCATCCAGCATCGCAACACATGGCAAGATGCGCTTGCGATCATTACATATCGCATCGATCATGGTTGCAACCGCCGCCGCGGGTGAGTCGTTTGCACTACTCGTCTTTTTCAACGCAAGGATTTCGGCGCCGCCATTTCGAGTACGATCGACAATGCGCGCAATCGTCTCCGCATCCATAAAATTACTCACAGGAATACCACTGATCGTGGTGTAGCTGATCATCGGCACCATCGAATCACCGTGCCCTCCGAGTACCATCGCCGAGACATCAAGGTTCGAATAACCGGTCTCCATTGCAATAAAGCTCGCCATACGAGCTGCATCCAGCACACCTGAAAGACCAAATATACGGCTACGATCCCAGCCGGTCTCCTTCCAGAAGGCATATGACATGACATCAACAGGGTTGGTAACGAGAATCACCATCGCATTGGGGGCATATTTCATCACATCGGCGGCGATGGGACGGATCACGGCAAGATTCGCTTCTAGTACGTCAGAGCGCGACATGCCTGGTTTTCGTGGCAACCCCGCAGTGATGACAACGATATCTGAGTCAGCGATCGCCGCGTTACTTTCATCACCATTCACCTGAGTGTCAAAACCAAACAACGGGGCAGATTCCTGCAAATCCAGCGCCGTTCCTTTGGCGACACCCTCTCGAATATCGGTCAGCACCACTTCATGTGCATTATCACGATAGGCCAGAATCTGTGCGGTTGACTCACCAACACGTCCCGCACCAATAATCGATATCTTTTTCATGCTTACTCCTTAGCGCTTATACCGTTTGTTCAGACCACTGGGTCATTCATAAACTTTTACATTCACAGGCATGGATCGGCCATCCTGGCAATAAATTGAATACGATTATGTAGATAGCCCTGCTTATCCATTACAGCTCATGCGTAACAACGGTGCTCGATACGAGGGTAAAACTCCGGGTAATCCATGCTGGCCACCCCAGACTCCACTGCGGCATAGGCCACTGCCGCTGGCACGCGGTCGATCAGTCGTGGGTCAAGCGGCGTTGGAATGATGTAATTTCGCCCAAAACTGAGCTTTTCCAGTTTATAGGCGCTCAGAACTTCCTGTGGTACCGGCTCGCGAGCCAGATCGGCAAGCGCATAAACTGCCGCCATCAACATATGCTCATTGATAGCGCGGGCACGGACATCGAGTGCACCACGAAAAATAAAGGGGAAGCCTAGTACGTTATTGACCTGATTGGGAAAATCACTGCGACCTGTCGCCATAATCAGATCATCGCGTACTGCATTGGCCACCGCTGGATAGATTTCCGGGTCTGGATTAGAGAGTGCGAATACAATCGGTTTGTCGGCCATCGCTGCAATATGCTCAGGCCTGACTAAATCTGGCCCGGACAACCCAATGAAAACATCGGCATCGGTCATCGCATCAGAAAGTGTGCGGTCATCCGTTTCAACCGCAAATTCTTGCTTGAACTGATTCACGTTATCTCGTCCACGGTAAATAACACCACTGCGGTCGAGCATCCTGAGATTTTCCTTTTTTGCCCCCAATGCGATCAGCAGGCGCATCGATGCGATCGCCGCCGCACCCGCGCCGAGGCAGACAATTTTCGCCTGTGCCAGTCGTTTTCCCTGTAATTCCAGTCCATTAATCAGCCCTGCAGCAGTAATGACTGCGGTGCCGTGCTGATCATCATGAAAAACCGGGATATCAAGCAGCTCACTCAGCGTCTTTTCTATTTCGAAGCAGTGAGGAGACGCAATATCTTCAAGATTAATGCCGCCGAAAGTCGGCGCAATATTGGCGACGGTATTGATGAACTCCTGTGGGTCTTTTGCCGTCACTTCGATATCAAAGACATCGATATCGGCAAATTTCTTAAACAGCACCCCCTTGCCCTCCATGACCGGCTTACTGGCAAGACTACCGACATTTCCGAGTCCCAGTACCGCGCTACCATCTGTGATCACCGCCACCAGGTTCCCTTTTGCCGTATATTTGTATGCTGCCTCGGGATCTTTGGCGATTTCGCGTACCGGCTCTGCGACGCCTGGGGTGTAGGCCAGACCAAGATCATCCTGTGTCATACAGGACTTGGTGATCGAGATACAGATCTTGCCCGGCTCAGGCTGAGCATGATAATTGAGCGCCGCTTGTTTTTTCTCTTCAGTCATACAACCATTCACACCTTATATATAGAATGTATTTCAATCACTAGCAGGCAATTATCGGTCATTGCCCTATCTGCTGCAAATCTCATCCAGTGAGCTGCATCTTCGGTGATCAACTCGCTCAATATAACCATCGGTAAACCCGTTAAAATGGCAGCTAATCTATGAAACCTCTGATTAATCGCCCATGACTTTAAGCGCAGCTGGATGCCTGATGCGTATCGACCACCGACCCTTTCGCTGTGTTAGCCATCCGCGCGCCACAACCTCTTTTTGTGTCAACGACACCAGTAATCCATCATCAAAATAACGCTCGTCTTCACGTGCAATCCGCAGCGAAAAGTTTGTCGACAACGATAGCCAGATCCAATTTTTTGTACGCTTAACCTTTGTCACCTTCCCTCTGACCAACCTGAACCCCTGATCACCACGCCGTAACGTTGCAGCATCAAGCGTTTTAAGACCGCCCCGCCCCCATATGCCGCGACGCTCTGTCCGTGCATGTCGCTCGGCTTGCCGGTAACAATCGACGTTATGCAGATTAGGCGGGATCGCAATCGCCATTGCATACCCTTTTTCAAGTAACCACTGCTGCACACTACGGCCATCTTCCAGGTATAGATGGGCAAGCGTACGCCCATAGCGGTCATATTGTTCTCGTCCATATTGGATGCCAAGACGTGCTCCAGCCTTCAATAATCGTCGCAGCGCATCGCGTGCTTCAACCCCATAATGCTCAGCAGGTGTTTTATCGCGGGCTAGCTCTGGCGTATTGATGCCAATCAGCCGCACCTTTTGCCCGCCAACCAGGTGGAGCGTGTCACCGTCATGCACATACTCAACCTTAAGATACTCATCTATATTTGCAGCTGCGCAACGCTCAGCCACACTGGGCGGCGAATAAAACAGTGTAGATACAAATAACGCGGCGGCCATAAACAAAAAAAGGGCGCCTGAATCAGGCACCCTTTTTAGTGAATCGGCCATGCTTTGTGGCCTGTTCAAATCAGCTTTTCTTACCGTACTTCTGTCTAAACTTATCAACACGGCCAGCGGTATCAAGGATCTTCTGCTTACCGGTGTAAAAAGGGTGACACATCGAGCAAACATCCAGACGTAACGCTTTACCTGCTGTAGAACGTGTCTTAAAAGTGTTACCACAGCTACAGGTAACGTCAATTTCATCATAAGCTGGATGGATATCCGATTTCATTCTGTTCAACCTCACAAATATTTTATATGCCGCCACCTGAACCAACTCCAGGCACCGCATAAACTCTGGCCGCGTATTGTATGTAAATCCTTGCTGATCAGCAAGTTAATATCGCATCTCGAACCGCCACAAAAGACTAACCTATTGATTAATCAGCCCATAACCTTGAACAGGTAGCCCCTATCGTTTCATCGAATCAAAGAATTCAGCGTTGGTCTTGGTCGCCTTGAGCTTATCCATGAGAAATTCCATTGCCGCCAGCTCATCCATCGGGTGCAACAGCTTACGCAAGATCCACATCTTCTGTAGTTCGTCAGGCTTGGTCAGCAGCTCTTCGCGGCGCGTACCAGAACGGTTGAGATTGATGGCAGGGTAGATACGCTTCTCGGCAATACGGCGATCGAGATGCAGCTCCATATTACCGGTGCCTTTAAACTCTTCGTAGATCACGTCATCCATACGTGAACCGGTGTCGATCAGCGCTGTGGCAAGGATGGTCAAACTGCCACCTTCTTCGACATTTCGGGCTGCCCCAAAGAAGCGTTTTGGCCGCTGCAAGGCATTGGCATCGACACCACCCGTCAAAACCTTGCCTGATGACGGCACCACGGTATTGTAGGCACGTGCCAGACGGGTAATCGAATCGAGCAAGATCACCACATCACGCTTATGCTCAACCAGGCGTTTCGCCTTTTCGATCACCATCTCAGCAACCTGTACATGGCGCGTTGCCGGCTCATCAAAGGTACTGGAGATCACTTCACCACGCACCGAGCGCGCCATTTCGGTTACCTCCTCCGGACGCTCATCGATCAACAACACGATCATGTAGCACTCAGGATTCTGTTCCGTAATAGAGTGGGCAATACTCTGCAACATCATTGTTTTACCGGCCTTCGGTGGCGATACAATCATGCCACGCTGCCCTTTGCCAATCGGAGACACCAGCTCAATAATACGCGCAGTGATATCCTCAGTACTGCCGTTGCCCAGCTCCAGATTAAGACGCTCGTTGGCAAACAGTGGCGTCAGGTTTTCAAATAACACCTTACTCTTGGCGACTTCAGGCGCCTCAAAGTTAATTTCACTGACTTTCAATAACGCAAAATAACGCTCACCCTCTTTAGGCGGTCGAATCTTGCCGGCAACGGTATCACCGGTGCGCAGGCTAAAACGACGAATCTGGCTTGGCGAGACATAAATATCATCGGGCCCGGCCAGGTAAGAACTGTCCGCTGATCGCAAAAAACCAAAGCCATCCTGTAAGATTTCCAGCACTCCCACACTGTAAATGTCTTCACCTTTCTTGGCATGAGACTTAAGGATTGCAAAGATAAGATCTTGTCGACGCGAGCGCGCCATGTTTTCGATACCCATTGAACGGGCGAGCTCAACCAGCTCTACAGCGGATTTTTGTTTCAGGTCAGTTAGATTCATATGAGATTTTTTGGATAGTTATTGAAAAAAATGAAGTGAGCAAGAAAAGAACGGATTCCACCCCAAAAATATCTATTGGTTTCTATTGCTTAGGAGAGGAGTGCCGGTAAGGGCGTTGATCTAGTTTTTAGAGTAGGACTAAACGCTACCACTATTTTGTGATAACGTCCAGCCCTTAAAATACTTTAATTAAAATTAATTATTCGTCTTTCAGTTATTACTATCAAGAAACGCTGAAAGCTGCGATTTGGAAACCGCGCCCACCTTAGTCGCTTCAACATTACCCGCCTTGAATAACATTAAGGTCGGAATGCCGCGAATACCATAACGCGGTGGCGTCGCAGGATTCTCGTCAATATTTAGTTTGGCAATGCGAATCTTGCCATCATATTCAACAGCAATCTCTTCTAGAATCGGTGCGATCATCTTACATGGCCCACACCACTCAGCCCAGAAGTCTACTAATACAGGTACCTCAGACTTAAGTACATCGTCTTCGAATGTGGCGTCTGTTACAGCGCTAATATTGTCACTCACCCTCTATGCCTCCAGATTACTTTATTCAATTGACCTAAACCCATCTCGTCCCTGCCTCAGGATCTATGGCTAAACGTAATTATTAACAATCTAACCGCAATACACAAACTTTGTATCAATAATAAAAACCATAAAGATATCACTGAATCTGCTATCCTTTCTGCAATATGAGCGAACATCATTTATCCAGCACGCTATTTTCATCTCTGAATCTTCCAGGGAAACTCTCACAGGGCATTGAAAAAGCAGGATTTAATCAATGCACCCCGATTCAGGCAGAGACCCTGCCGCTGGCATTAGCGGGCACTGATATCGCTGGGCAGGCGCAAACTGGCACCGGCAAAACAGCTGCATTTTTAATTGCATTAATGAACCACTTACTCACCAGCGATGCCAACGAATCCGCCAGTGGCAATAATCCACGCGCGCTGGTGCTGGCGCCGACACGTGAACTGGCGCTCCAGATCCACAAAGACGCCGTTGTACTCGGTGAAGCGACCGGGCTAAAGATCGGCGTCGTCTACGGCGGTGCAGGTTACGATGCACAGAAAGAGATGTTACACGCAGGGCTTGATATCCTGATCGGTACACCCGGTCGCACCATCGATTTCTTCAAACAGAAGATCTTCAACCTTAAATCGATTGAAGTGATGGTGCTCGACGAAGCGGATCGTATGTTTGACCTCGGCTTTATCAAGGATATCCGCTTTCTGCTACGCCGCATGCCGGATCCAGAAAAACGTCTCAACCTGCTTTTCTCCGCCACATTATCGTTCCGTGTCATTGAGCTCGCCTACGAGCATATGAATAACCCAACGCTGGTAAAGATCGAAACGGAAAAGGTAACCGCAGATAAAGTCAAACAGCTAATCTACTACACCTCTAATGATGAAAAGATTCCATTACTGCTCGGCCTGCTTAAACAACTCGACCCTAAGCGTTCAATAATTTTTGTAAATACAAAAGATGCAGGCAACAAGGTTAATGCATTTCTGACAGGCAATGGCTTTAATGCCAGCACGCTCTCCGGTGATGTACCGCAAAAAAAGCGCATCAGTCTGTTAAAAAACTTTCAGGAGGGTGAATTGCCGATCCTGGTCGCCACCGATGTTGCCGCGCGCGGCCTGCATATCCCGGATGTGAGCCATGTCTTTAACTACGACCTGCCGCAGGACGCAGAAGACTACGTCCATCGCATCGGCCGTACTGCCCGTGCCGGTACCAGCGGCGTAGCTATCAGCTTCGCCTGCGAAGATTACGCCTTTACACTGCCTGACATTGAAGAATATGTCGGACACAAAATCCCAACCGAACGTGTCACAACGGAATTGCTGGTAACACCGCAACCACCGATCTACCCCAAAAAAAGCCCTAAAGTTCACCGCAAGCAAAAAGCGGATAATGGCCGACGCCGCTCGCCACGACGCTCGCACTCAAAGGCAACATCGAGCAACTAATCTACAGATGAGATAGCGCGAATGGAGAGTGATCACCTGGAACTCATCATCCGACTCAGCTTCTTCTTCGGGGTATTCGCCATCATGGCGTGGTGGGAGCTCAAATCACCACGCAGGCCGTTACGCAGTGCTAAATTATTTCGCTGGCTCAACAATCTCGGCATCACCTTTTTCAATACACTGCTATTGCGCCTGCTCTTTCCCACGGCCGCCATCGGAGTTGCCCTCTACGCCTCACAACAGCAGTGGGGGCTATTAAATCAGGTAAACCTCCCGCTATGGGTTGAAGTGATCTTTGCTGTAATCGTGCTTGATCTGTGCATCTATCTGCAACATCGTCTATTTCATCGTGTACCAATGTTGTGGCGACTTCACATGATGCACCATAGCGATGTCGATCTTGATGTCACCAGTGGCGCGCGCTTTCATCCCATTGAGATCGTCTTATCAATGCTGATCAAGATGGCGGTGATCTGCCTGCTCGGTCCCGCCATTATCGCGATACTGATCTTTGAGATCATTCTCAATGCAGTTGCGATGTTTAACCACAGCAATGTCTACATCCCCACTCAAATTGATCGTCTGTTACGCCGCTTTATCGTCACACCCGATATGCACCGGGTCCACCATTCCATTATCAAAGCTGAAACCAACAGTAACTACGGCTTCAACTTACCATGGTGGGATCGACTCTTCGGCACCTATTGCGCACAACCGGCAAAAGGACACGACAAAATGATCATCGGTTTGAAACAGTTTCAACAGCCTCAAACACAATCGTTAAAATGGATGTTGCGCCTGCCCTTTAAAGAGACGGGTGGCGGATATGATCAATAATCACTTCGCGCCCCAGGTTTTTATCCCCTGGTTTTCGTCCTCCGGTTTTCAGGCTATGATTAACCATCGCCGGATAATTCTAGAACAATCCAGGCTATGCTGAGTTGATAATCAGGGAAAATAATGACAGATAAACGCGCCTTACCCGCTGCATCACTTTATCACCACTGTAATCTCTCTGAACTTAGCTTTGAGACCACAGCGGAACTCCCCGACCTTAGCCAGATCGTCGGCCAAACACGTGCAATCGATGCCCTGCACTTTGGTATCGGAATTCAACAACAAGGCTATAACCTCTATGTGCTCGGCCCCCATGGCGTCGGCAAACGGACGGCGGTACGCGACTATCTTGAGAAAAAAGCG
>CALZMY010000212.1 GCA_945788675.1 uncultured Gammaproteobacteria bacterium
GCTGCCGGCTGGCCGAGCGAAATCACTATTAAAGGGCATGAGTTCGAGGTCTCGCGTATTCCTGAAGCGCGGGTGCTCGTTTCGCCTGATCTTCAGGTAACGTCGCATAAGCGCACGATTGATATTAAGGGTGATGTCTACATTCCCTATGCAAAATTACAGCCGAAAGATGTCACTACGGCGGCACGTGTCTCGCAAGATGCGGTGATCATTGGCGGCGAACAGCCGGCCGAGGAGAAGTGGTCCATCGTCACCAGGGTTCGTATGACATTGGGCGAGCGAGTCAATTTTTACGGCTTTGGATTTGAAGGGCGATTCGGTGGCAGTCTGTTGCTGCAAGATGAGCCCGGCCAGTTAACCAGTGCCACCGGCGAAATCAATATCCCTGAGGGACGCTATCGCGAAGACCTGGATGTTGAACACGGCCGCCTCCTTTATACCGGAGGGCCACTGACTAACCCGGGGCTGGATCTGCGTGCTGTGCGTCATGTCCGTAACGTAACAGTTGGCCTGAAAGTTAGAGGTCGTCTTACTCAACCGCAGGTCGAACTCTTTTCCATTCCGGCGATGAGCCAGATCGATGCCTTATCCTATCTTATAACGGGCAGACCATACGAAAATTCCTCTGGTGAAGAGGGCTCTATGATGGCCAAAGCGGTACTCGCGCTTAGTTTAAGTGGCGGTGATCGACTTGCCCGAATGCTGGGGGATCGGTTTGGCCTGGACGAGATGCGTGTCGAAAGCAGTGACAATGGTGATCAGGCCTCGCTGGTGATGGGTCGCTATCTCTCGCCTAAACTCTACATCAGTTACGGCGTTGGCTTGATCGAGGCTTTTAATACGCTCAGTGTCCGATACCAAATCGCAGAAAGATGGCAACTCAAAGCTGAAAGTGGTGAATATCAGGGTGCAGATATTTTTTACACCATTGAGCGCTAATCAGTGGGTACACTCAGCACAACATCAGTCTTGATGTTTGACACTCTCGCTTGCAGTCTCTTTCATTTAATCCATAGATATGAATATAAGAATAATCCGTGTACTGGTAGTCTATATCCGCATATTGTCGGTGTAGAAGCTTAAGCCAGAGTCGGTCTCAAGCTAGATAACCTCCGACTATTTTATGAGCCAGGAACGATTTTTATTGCTTAGGAGTCGTTAGCGTCATCATTGATCTTCCGGTTAGCGTCTGAGCTGCAAACACGATTACGACCATTATGTTTAGCCATATAAAGGGCCTTATCGGAATCCTTGATCAATACATCTGCGCTTGTTCCATCCCGGGGGTATGTCGCTATGCCAATGCTGACAGTCACTTTTTTTTCTGGTTGGTTTTCTCTTCCCTCAAATGGATATTCTGCAATTTGTTGGCGTATCGAGTTGGCCAGCGTTAGCGCCCCCTCTTTTTCGGTTTCAGGTAGTACGATAACAAACTCCTCCCCGCCGTAGCGGGCTACAATATCAACGGTTCTCACTCTCTCCTGAAGTAGTGAGGATAATTTTATTAATAGCGCATCACCCGCCGGATGACCATTGGTATCATTGAATGTTTTAAAGTAATCAATATCAAGAAATATTAATGAAAGTTCCCTGTTATAACGGTTGGATCTAGCAACTTCTTCGGCGAGGCGTTCTTTGAAATGGCGGTGGTTATATAGTTGTGTTAGTCCGTCTCTTTGTGCCAGATTATTTAGCTCCTTGTTTTCATCTTTTAGACTTTCAACGATTTTCTGGTTCTGCTTTTCCTGCTCGATTTTTTCAATAACGCGGTTAACCATAGTTGAAATTGAATCAAGATTCTCAAAGGGTTTCATCAAATAATCAAAAGCACCTGCACGAAGTGATTTTACTGAGGTCTCCAGTGATGCGTGGCTGGTCATGATAACTACTTCAATTTCAGGTTTTACCGATTTTATTTTTTCCAGTAATTCGATTCCATCCATGCCGTCCATTCTTATATCTGTGATGACTAAGTGAATAGGGGCTTTGGCGAGTATTTTTAAACCTGCCTCTGCGCTTGCGACCGATGCTACTTTATGGCCGTCATCTTCGAGCACCTGCTTGACGATGTCTCTGATACTTGCCTCGTCATCTACAACAAGAATATTGATTTTATTTGTTTCTTTGTTCATTGTTGCCTCGCAATACAATTTTATTGTTAACTACTGGCATTCTTAACTATTTTATAGTAGCAGTTTTTACAGGTTCGTTATTGTCTTCTGTTTCTGCTTCGTTTGTCTGCTTTTCATTTTCTTCAGTTGCTGGCTCGGCGATAGGAAGAACAATGACAAAGGTTGTTCCCTTTCCTGGTGTGCTATGTATCAATATTTTCCCTTTGTGTTCTTTAATGATGCCATAACTCACTGAGAGTCCTAGTCCTGTTCCTTTGCCAGCCTTTTTTGTTGTGAAAAACGGTTCGAATAGCTTGTCCTGGATTTCTTTATCTATCCCGGGTCCACTGTCTTTTAACCATATTTCTACCCATTTGTCATTACAATTCCGAATTTTCACCGCAATTGTTCCAGGCTCTCCTTCCATTGCCTGCTGTGCATTGATCATCAGGTTTATCAGTACCTGTTGAATTTGATTTGCATTCCCTGATATTTGGGGAAGTGCTGGATCAAAATTCTTGATGACTCTGATGCGATTAATTGAAAGCTGGTGGTCGACAATTGCAAGCGCATCTCCGGCGACTTCTATGAGGTCGGTGTTCATAAATTCCACTTGTTCCTGGCGGGCGAATTTCATTAGGTTCTCAATGATAGCCTTGCATCGTTTGGCCTCTTTTTCAATGATGGAGATGTTTTTATGAAGCGGGGTGTCATCCTCTAGCTTCCTGAGTGATAGCTGAGCATAGCCAAGGATGCCAGTTAAAGGATTTTTAACTTCATGGGCAATACCCGCGCTTAATTGACCAAATGCAGATAGCTTTTCTGATTGTACAAGTTTTTCGTTGGCTTCAACCAGCGCTTTTTCACGGCTTTTCAGTTCGCTCGTCATATGGTTAAAGGAGGTGGCAAGGCTGCCAACTTCATCTCGTGAACTAGATTCTATTTGAACATCAAAGTTACCTTTACTGACCAGATTCGCTGCCTGTGAAAGGCTCTGGATAGGTTTGGTAAATCGATATGCCCACAGTAAACCAAACATTGATGATATCAGTAGCAGCCCTAATGCTACCCAAAGTAGATCATTGATAAGTGCTTTGGTTGAAAGGAATGCAGCATTTTTTGCAATTTGAACGCCGACTAATAGAGAACCGAATTTAACCTGGGAAAACCCACCTACAAAACCTACTCCATTGTAGTTGTATTCTTTGGTGGTGCCCGCACTTTGCTGGTTATTGAGAGACTCAATGTCTGGTAGCCAGTCGACTGGAAGTCGATCAATGACCTTTTTAATGTCAGTATGCGCCAGGATGGTTCCTTGACCATCGAGTAAAAAGGTTTCAAACACCTTCGATCGTCCAGCCAGGCTGAGTAGTCTATCGAGGCGAATGGTGCCTGTCACAACGCCGGGAATATTGCCGGCGGGGCCCTGGTGCGGGATTGCCAGCGTTAGCGTTGGGAGCTTTACTGATAATGTTGAGTTCTCAATGTAAATTTCACCGGATCGTATTTTATCGAGCGGTAATGGATGTTTTTCTCTATATTCATCAAATGTATTACGATCGAGTCCGATGGGTATCAGCTGGTTTACATCGTAAACAGCGACTACACCTGATTTAGGGTCGTAAAGCGTTACCGCAACAAATTCGTCAAAATCGCTGAAAAGTCCTTTTAGAAGTTCTGTTTTCTGTTCTTGCTGGAGTGACTCGTTATACATTAGCCGCGCAAATACTTGCAGTCGCTCATGATAACCTGCGAGTAGTGAATCTGCTTCTTTGGCTGAGTGCACGGCAATTAGTGATGTTAAATCATGGATGTAGCTGCGTTTGTCAGAATGAAAAAGATTGGCCATCGTAAAGGTAATGGTGCTCACAACTGCCGTTACAACAACAAGAAGAATCAAAAGAATCTTATAGCGAATGGGAAATCGTATATTAAGTTTCATTACGACTTCCCATCAACATTAATTAAATGCGATCTATACGAGATATTGCCGGCACTGTCTGCAGCTTCAACTAGAATGACATTGATACCATTAGTCAACGTGATTTTATGACTGAACTCACCTGTGCTACGATTGGTTTTTATCAGTCCATTATTAATGTATATCTTCGCACCCGGCTCGCTTTTGCCACTGATAATGAAACTGTTAGAAGATATGTTCTCACCGGGAAAGTTAACGCTTAGTGCTGGTGGAAGATAGTCCTGGATAACTCGAACCTTTCGTTGTTTGAGTGATTTTCCTTCGCTACCTTCTTTATCGATTCCACTGACACGCCAGTAATATTCACCGTGCGCCAGGTTTCCGTGAGTGAATTCAGGTTTGTCTAGTTTTTCATCAAATAAAACAACTTTCTGCTGTGGGTCACGGCTGATGATGAGTCGATACTGTTTTGCACCTGAATCATGCCATGAGAATTTGATGCTATCAGGAATGTCTCTGTAGTAGGTTGTTCTGTTATTAGAGGGTGCCTTGAGGTCTACAGGTGCTGGTAATGGTTTGGGTTTCGATGGGGCTATGCCTTTACGAATAACAAGTGCCTGATCTACGCCAATTCTTTGTTTGACACCTTGAGATATTATCTCAGCACTACCCTGCAGAATTGCTACTGTAGATGATTGATCTGGATTAACACTGACTTTGAATTTTACGGTTTCGTCGATATTGTCTCGTGTGCGAATGTGAGCGCTAGCACCGGCTGTCAGAATCTCAACATGTCGCTCAGCATCGTTGTTATTGCCAAGTGAACCGCTGAGTTCACCTTCAACGAGTATTAGCGAGGAGCGCTTATCATTGAACAGAATGTCCTGCTCCATTCGTTTGATGATGACCAGAGTATCAGGCCCGAGTTGTAGTTTGTTTTCTTCATCAAAATTAATGGTGGCGCTTGAGCGGCTAAAAGTCTGGACGGCATCCTGATTGTAGAGTGCCATGCCAGTGTTGCTTGAGTGCCAGGTTATACTATTTGCGCGCTTACTTCTAACGTCTCTGTTTGCTTCTGCGAGCGTAGCAACGAGATTTCCACTTGGGGCTAGTTCTGATATGCCGTTGTCTGATTGCACTAACAGGTCTTTACGTAAACGGGCAGCCATTTCAGCGGCACCTGTGCCACTGATAATCTCCTGTATCCCTGATCCCTCTGGGAAAAAATCATTTAACAGTTTTAATAAAAATAAAAAGAAGACCATTACCAGGGCGAGCACGACAATTAATTCGAATATGACTTTTACAGCAGACTTAATACTGATGCTTGTTGTATCAGCGTTCTGAACGGTAGCCGCTTTGTGCGCGATGGTTATTGTTGAAGTATTCATCTTCGGTTATTTTAAACGTCGTTCTTCGCAGCCAGTCGTTATAATAAGTGCCTGTCAGTTGGTGAGCTTGGGCATCTCCGCGTTTGTTGTCATGATCGCTGGTATCCTGTTGCAACCGTATAAATAATCTAGAATATAGAGATTTATCGGCATCTTAGCTGGAATAGTAAAGATTCTTCTGGGCGGATTTAGGCTGTTGTGAGAGGCGAGATAGATTAAACATACATGTAGCATATTTTTTAATATTTACCTTGAACTCTCATGAACCATCCTTCCGTGGAATAATCGTTGGCTGAGAACTCATTATCGCTAAAATCGGTGAAATTGTAGCCAATACCCAGCCTTAGGTAGCGATTTGCCCCCCAGGTGAGTTCGGAAAGCCAGCCTGAGCGTTGATCGTCGGCTTCTTTTTGCGTCAGGGTGCGATATTCCGCGCCGAAGCGAATCTGCCAGGGGAGTGAGTAATCGAGGCGGTGGATTGAAAGGAGAGTTTGGGTCTCAAATTCAGCATAATTGCCCGTCTTTTCCGTTTTAAAGCGCACTGCCTGTTTATCTGACCATTCAAGCTTTTTGGTGATTTGATATGACCATTCGATTGAAAATACATCCATTTTTGTTGTGGTCGACGTGACGCTGTCCAGGTTAAGTGGGCTCATGTCGCTCAGGTGTGTGTAGCGTCCCAGGGCGTTTAATCTGTCGTGACCTGTCGGACGATAGGCGAGCCCAATACTCTGTTCATCAAAGCGGGCATCATTGATATTTTTCGTCAGGTTACGGGTAACACTGTGACGATATTTGCCTAAGACAACATAGTCAGGATTAAGGTTGTATTCAATGATATTACTGGTCAATATCTGTTTCTTGCGCTCTGTGCCGCGATCATTGCGGATTTCATTGCGACTGCTCACTTTTAACCCCTTTCTCATATACGACATACCAACGGCAATAGTGGTGCGGCTAGTGGTGCCAGTGAGGGTATTTATATCTGAATACTCTGAACCCAGATTGAATTTCCAGCCGTTTTCAATCAGCCATTGCTGTTCTGCGCCAACCAGTGAAAGTGATTTGTCACCCAGTTCGCTGTTATCCCATTGATATTCGCTATAGACTTTACCGCTCTCAGCACCTGCTATAGTGCCTGTTGAGGTTTCTCCGCCGATAATAGTTGAAGTGGTTTTCCCTGATTGATTATCGTTGAGTCGTTCAGTGAGGTAGACTCTGATCTTGTTGGAGCTATAACCAATGCGTGCTTCGCCCGCATCACCCTTGTCTCCATTGGTGGCGCTCCCCTCAAGGTCCAGGCTCTCTGTTAGATTGTATTTAAGGCCGAGAGTGCTCTGGTCATTTTCGATTCCTTCCAGGGTGGTTTGATGGCTGATGCTAGCCTCTAATTTATCAGTCACTGCGCCGACTAATTTTGTTCCGGCCAGACGGTCTTTGTTGAGTTGTGTGCCACTACTATCTTCTGATTGTTGATCATGATATTCGCCGGTGAATGACCATTTCTCTGCTTTATATTGCCACTGGGCGGTACTTTGTTGTGATGAATCAGTGCTGCCTGGTTGTGTGGTTGCTGTCGACTGCTCCTGGTCATGTTTTAGTTTAAGCGTGTTTTTATCTGTGACACGTATCATTACATTAGCACCACTTTTCTGTTTGTCCTGGTCACTACTGTTACCACTGGCCTGAAACCCTTGATCAAGTTCTTTAATGTAAGCACCCGCAGTTAAACGGTCGGGTCTTCCTGCAAATTCTCCGATGTCTATTTCAGTAGCAATCTTGGTCGCCTGGCCTTTTTGCTGGGCATTCGAGAGAGGAGAGAAGACCAGGCCGCCATCAACACTGGTAAAGGTTTCACCCTCACTACCGTTACTTTCTGCTATTTCTGCAATAATACGACTGTTCTTCATGATCCTGATTTCGCCATCAATACCCTGTAATTCATAGCGCCCAGCGGCGAGTTCATCGTCAACATAGGTAGCGCCTACTGCTACATGATCTCCAAGTTGCTGGCGTGCACGAGCGCCACTCGCACTTTTTTCAAAGGTGGCAACGTGGTATTCATAATCCACTTCGATGTAGACAGGATTGCCAGCGAGTAATGCATTATTAATGACATTGTTGTCTTGCTCTGAACTGGATATTGGGCGGTTGAACAGTAGTCGACCTCCGAGGTATTTGATCGAATAGTCGATGTTTTGCTGCTGCGGTTGTCTGCTTAATGTGAGGCCAGTGTTTTTGTCTTTAACGACAATCGACACCTGTTCGCTGCCTTCGATAATATCGCGTTGACTTAAATAATAGAGTGACCCGCCTGTGGCACGTAGTTCATCCCGAACGTGGCTCTGACGGGTTTGTGCGCCAAATAGCCTGATGATGGTGTTATGACTGCCATATTTAGTACGGCTTAAACTATGGTACTCAAAGAGACCCCCATAGAGTGTACGTCGATACGCCGCCAGTTCAGTCTCAGAAAGATTCAATTTGTAATTACCGACAACACCATGGATAGCGTCGCTGTCTACGGCCAGGTAGAATTTACCCTGGCTCTGTGTATCGTAAACAATGGTACTGTTATCACCATAAACAGGATAGTAGTGATCTGGATCTATGTTGTTGAGCAGTGCTTTAGAGCCGTCATCATCAAGGTCATCAAAAAGCGAGTCTATCTCCCCCTGGCCAGTATCGAGTGCGGCGGTGATTAGATATTTACCCTGTATTTTACCTTTGAGGTAGAAGGCGAGTCGTCCCTCGCTGTAGAGTTCGCTGGCACTTTCCCGCCCGCTTCCCTGAATATAGCCTTTGGTATTGAGTTGACTGAATTTTCCATCTGCAAAGGCCATGAAAAACAGTTGTGAATCACCTGCGCCAATGGCGTGTTCGATAGTGCCAACGTAACCTCGGGGGTCAACTGTTTTCACATGGATAGGGTTTTCACCCTGTTGAAGTGTAAGTGTATGGGTGAAGCGACCATCAGGTTGTATGGTGATGGCGTTGTTATTAACTAAGACGGCATTTTCAGCAGATGTAATTCCAGAGATCGTGTAATCACCTTCTTTAACGGTGAACCCAGCGGGTGGCAGGTCCAGTTGTAGTTCGGGGATCGGATCTTCGATATAAAATTCTCTGTTATTATTATTTTGTGAGCGGATATCCATTGTTAGCTCTGTAATATAGGTAAACCCATAAGGGCCATAGACGACGATTTGTTGCGACTGCTTGCCGTGAATAAGTTCTAGTGGATAGCTAAACTCTCCATTCTCTGAAGTAGGTATTTTGGTTGAGCCTATTTGAATCAGGCTTCCGGGTTTAGTCTGTCCGATTAATTGATACGTTTGTGGGGTACTGTTATCCACAAAATATGGGATCAGTGCTCTGTTTTTTGGCTGCGAAATTTCCAGTTGTGGTACGGATAGTTTGGTGCTCGTTGACCGTCCATGTTTGTCGCTTATTTCAATGAAGATGTTTTTATTGTCTGCTACGGGAAGCGAGAAACGCCCCAGGCGATCAAGTTTTACTTCATTGCCATTTATTTTGGCCCTGGCGCGAGTGAGGAAGCGACTACGTCTCTTGGCGCGTGTGACATCGCTCACTAAGCCTTTCATAGCAACTCTTCTGTTAAGTAATCGTCCTTCAGTTGAGTCATTACTGGCAATGGGTTTGTCTTCGCCATACCAGCGAAGCTTCAGACGCATCGGTGATATTCCTTCAACACCGACAAGATATGCATGTGCCGCTTCTGCTCGTTTTTGCGATAAGCTAAGGTTCAGTTGTCCATCGCCAGAAGAGTCTGAATGCCCTTCAATGACCACTTTTTCACGTGGGAAACGGCGCAGTGTTTTTGCTGCGTCTTTAAGCATTTTCTTGGCATTTCCACTGAGTGTAAAGTTACCGGTTTTAAATGAGCCACCACTAAGATTCAGCTCGATAACGGATTTATGATCTATTCCGATCA
>CALZMY010000213.1 GCA_945788675.1 uncultured Gammaproteobacteria bacterium
ACACTAATCGGCAACAGGGCAAAAAGCCACAGAGAGAGAATAAAAGGTAAGCGCTTCATAAATAATCTCCGGTCACATAACGCAGCTGTGCCACGTGCATATTATAGTCGTTCACCGCCATCAGGTAATCGCTGTAGACTAGCACGTACCCCTGAAATGCGGCCATCACCGCCTCTGAATCTTCCAGTCCCGCTTCAAAATCGACGTAGCGACTCACCATCCAGCGACGTGCAGTACGACTCCCCTGTTTCAGCTCGGTGACCGCCTTGTAGTGCCCCTGCACATTGTAATACTGTTCTGTGACCTGAAACGGGATTCCCTGCTGCGCAAACGAAGAACGTTCGACCAGCGCCGCCAGCTCCGCATTCGCCGTCGCCACCTCGGCCGTCTGTACACCATCCTCCCAGTCCCATTTAACGCCAATCAGCGGGGTGGCACCGTAGTTGTTAAATGGATCGTAGACATGGGGATTTTCCAGTTTATCTCGCCTTGGGCTATATGATGCCGTACCTGCAATCCCGGCGTAGATATTGGGAAGATTGGCCGCACGATGCGCCGCTACCAGTGAACGCCGCGCATGCAATCCTGCCTCCAGCTGCATCATCTCGGGACGTCTCTCCAGCGCCCTCTGCTGCAAGCTCTCAAGTGTATCCAACGGCAGATCGACCGGACGGATCCGGCTATCGGCCAACTCAAGTTCAATATCACTGCCAATACCGGTCAACATCTTCAACCCCGCCAGCGCAATCGCTTCCACTGACTCCGCCTTGGCATAATAACGCCTCACCAGTGCCAGACCACTCTGCAATGCATATAGATCGGCCTGTCGCACGTCACCGCTATCATTTTCCAGCCAGTTCTCAACCAGCGACTGCGCCTTTTGCAGACGCCTCTCAACATCTTCAAACAGATAGCGGGTATCACGCGCCGCCAGATAACCATAATAGGCGCGTGTCACATCAATCACCGTGTCGGCACGCTGAATCCGTACATCTTCCTGCTTGACCGCAATATTGCCCTTGGCAGCTTCGGCAAAGTGCTCGATCTTGCCAAAGGTGTAGAGCGGTTTGATGATACTGAACTGCACCGAACTCCACGTAGTCACACCGCTGTATTCATGTTCATCAGAACGTGGCGTGGTGCCGTCGGCGGCAAAGAAACCACCATCGATCTTGGTGGTCAAGCCGACAAAGGCGTTGACACCAACACGCGTGTCGTCACTGCCCTCGGCCTTTTGCAACAACGCACGTGCCGCATCGACCAGATGCAACCGCTCTTCAATGCGCGGATCGCTCTGCAGCGCACGCTCAATTGCATCATCGAGTGACAACGCGGCTGCAGGTGTCGACTCACCGGCGCACACCAGTGAGCTACCGGTGAGACCCACCACAATAAAACACCATAAGCGCATCACACCCATTATTCAGCCTCCGCTCCCTCGGATGCCTTGCTGAAGAGAAACTGGCCGATGATCTGCTCCATCACCATCGCCGACTGGGTCAGGCTGATATTATCGCCATCTTTCAAAAACGCCTCTTCACCCCCCGGCTCTAACCCGATGTACTGCTCACCGAGCAGACCCGAGGTAAAGATGCTCGCCGAGGTATCGGTGGGCAGGCGATTGTATTTGGGATCGATCATCATCGTCACCACCGCCTCATAATCTTCCTGATCAAAGTCGATCGATGAAACGCGACCGATGCGCACACCACCGATACTCACCGCCGACAACACCTTCAGCCCGCCAATATTCTCAAACTGCGCCTTAACCTCATAGCCCTCGACATCAGAAAATGCGTTGAGATTACTCACCTTCATCGCTAACATAAAGAGCGCAGCGAGGCCCGCAGCGACAAAAATCCCCACCAGGGTCTCTACTAATCTTGTGTTTTGCATCGCAACATCCCTTATACCTCGCCAAACATCAAAGCGGTTAAAACGAAATCGAGCCCCAGCACTGCCAGTGAGGCGTAGACCACGGTACGGGTCGTGGCGCGACTCACCCCTGCGGAGGTCGGCACCGCATCATACCCTTCAAACACTGCAATCCATGTCACCACAACGCCAAAAACAATGCTCTTGATCACGCCGTTCATAATGTCTTCATCAAAATCGACACGACTCTGCATCTGTGACCAGAAGGCACCCTCATCGACGCCGAGCAGCCCAACACCGACAAAGTACCCTCCCATCACGCCAACCGCACTAAATATGGCGGCCAGCAGCGGCATCGACAACACCCCAGCGACAAAACGTGGCGCGACGACTCTCTTTAACGGATCGACCGCCATCATCTCCATTCCGGACAACTGCTCCGTCGCCTTCATCAGACCGATTTCAGCAGTCAATGCCGAACCCGCACGCCCGGCAAACAGCAGCGCTGCCACCACCGGCCCCAGTTCACGCACCAACGATAGTGCAACCATCACACCCAGTGACTCTTCCGCGCCAAAATCAACCAACGTATTGTAACCCTGCAATCCCAGCACCATGCCGACAAAGAGTCCGGCCACGACAATGATCACCAACGACAACACGCCGACTGAGAAAAGCTGCTGAATCAACAACCGCAGTCGCGGCAGCAGCGATGGTGCCCCAGCGAGTACCGCAAACAGAAAGAGATGCGCACGCCCCAGGCGCTGAAACGCCGTCAATGCATTATGGCCCAACTGCTGAAAAGTGTTCATCGTCCTTCTCCGGGCGACAACAGCTCTTCGGCATAGTCGCCCGCTGGGTAATGAAACGGCACCGGTCCATCCGGCATCCCCTGCATAAACTGGCGCACCCACTCAGATTCAGACTGATGCAACTCATCCGGCGTTCCCTGTCCCACCACCACGCCCTGCGATAGCACATATATATAGTCAGCAATCTGCGAGGCCTCGGCAACATCGTGCGAGACAATGATACTGGTCAGCCCTAGCACCTCGTTCAGATCGCGAATCAGCTTCACCAGCACCCCCATTGAAATCGGGTCCTGCCCGGTAAATGGCTCGTCGTACATGATCATCATTGGATCCAGCGCAATGGCACGCGCCAGCGCCACCCGTCGCGCCATGCCACCCGACAATTCACTCGGCATGAGGCGCTGCGCACCGCGCAATCCGACCGCCTCAAGCTTCATCAATACCAGATCACGTACCATCGTCTCTGGCAACGCAGTGTGCTCACGCAGGGGAAAGGCAACATTATCGAACACTGAAAGATCCGTCAGCAGTGCGCCACTCTGAAACAGCATCCCCATGCGCTTGCGCAGTTCGAACAGTTCGCGTCGTGACAGACGCGGCACTTCATGCCCATCGACGTGAATAGTGCCAGCGGTCGGTCGGATCTGGCCACCGATCAGCCGTAGCAGTGTCGTCTTACCGGTACCGCTCGGCCCCATGATGGCAGTCACCTTGCCGCGCTGCAGATCGAGGTCGATGCCGTTGAAGATCACGCGCGAACCGAAATGGAAGGTCAGTCCACGCGCCTCTACCAGATTATCTTTTTTATCCGTCATGGATTGCCGATTAGATGATGAGCAGGTTATTTTTTTAATTATGTCCCAGCGACGGTCATCGCATCAATCAGCAACGAACCACTCTTGATATTGCCGCGATGGTCTACATCATTGCCGACTGCCTGTAACTGCATGAACATATCGCTGAGATTACTGGCGATGGTGATCTCATCGACCGGATAGGCGATCTCACCATTCTCGACCCAGAAGCCGGCCGCGCCGCGTGAGTAGTCGCCGGTCACGATATTGACCCCCATGCCGAGCACTTCGGTCACCAACAGCCCAGTACCCATCTCACGCAGTAGCCCCTGCTGATCCAGCGCCCCCGCTTCGATCAATACATTATGCACACCGCCCGCGTTGCCGGTACTCGGCATGCCAAGCTTGCGCCCGGCGTAGCTATCGAGCACATAGCCCTGCAACACACCGTCACGCACCAGATCACGCGCATAAGTTGCCACCCCTTCACTATCGTATGGCGCACTGCCCAGCACCTTCTTCGTATGCGGTCGCTCATGAATATGGACAAATTCAGGGAAGATCTGCTGTCCCAGCTTGTCGAGCAGAAAAGAAGACTTGCGATAGAGATTACCACCACGAATCGCGCTGATCATATGCGACACCAGACTACCCGCCACATCAGCAGCAAACAGCACCGGCACCTTGCAGGTACCCACTCGCCGACCACCGAGACGCTGCAATGTTCTCGCTGCCGTCTTTTTGCCAATCTCGGCGGCAGCCTCAAGATCACGTCGATCCCGCGCCACTGAATACCAGTAGTCACGCTGCATGCCATTCTCATCTTCAGCGATCACACTGCAACTCATGCTGTGACGCGAGGTCGAGTAGCCGCCCATAAAGCCGTGGCTGTTGGCGTAGACGCGTGTCCCCTCATGACTGGAGAGGCTCGCGCCCTCGGAATTTGAGATCTGTGGGTCAAAATTGCGCGCAGCAGCTTCGCACTCTCTGGCAAGTTCAATCGCCATTTCAGGTGAGACATCCCAGGGGTAATAGAGATCAAGATCAGGGATCTCCGATGCCATACGGTCAGCATCGGCCAGTCCCGCATAGGGGTCTTCGGCGGTAAATTTTGCGATGCTGCACGCGGCGCGTACCGCATCTTCCAGTCCGGATGTCGAGAAATCAGCGCTGCTCGCCGTCCCTTTGCGCTTATCAAAATAGACGGTGACACCGATCCCTTTATCTTTATTAAATTCAATCGTCTCAACATCGCCAAGACGCACATTGACTGACAAGCCTGACTCCTCGCTCAGCGCTGCCTCTGCGGCGGTCGCCCCCTGGGCTTTTGCCAGTTGCAACACCTGGGCAGCGACCGACTCCAGCGATGCCTGACCCTTCACGATATCACGACTCATACGCTGGTACCTCCAACGGTGAGACCATCGACCAGCAGTGTTGGTTGCCCCACACCGACCGGTACACTCTGCCCCTCTTTACCGCAGGTACCCACCCCCGCATCAAGAGCGAGATCATTACCGACCATCGTCACCCGCTGCAGCACATCGGGGCCATTGCCGATCAACGTCGCCCCTTTCACAGGATAGGTGACTTTACCGTTTTCTATCATATAGGCCTCACTGGCAGAAAAGACAAACTTGCCGGAGGTGATATCCACCTGTCCGCCACCAAAGTTGACCGCATAGAGGCCGTTGTCGACCGATGCAATGATCTCTTCCGGCGCATGCTGACCCGGCAACATATAGGTGTTGGTCATGCGTGGCATCGGCAGGTGCGCATACGATTCGCGGC
>CALZMY010000214.1 GCA_945788675.1 uncultured Gammaproteobacteria bacterium
GTGCAAGTTTCAAATCACCTGAATCCAGCGCTACCTTAGCCTTATTGAGGCGCTCATGAGCGTCGGTATAGGCAACTTTAGCCTTGTCATTATCACTATTAGCCACTCGCGTTGCCGCCGACGACTGACTCACAAACATATCCGCGAAGCTAATTTTCTGCTTTACCGTGCGCTCGGAAATCGGTTTGGGTGGCTTGGTGGCTGGAAAACTGGAGGTATCGATCTTACCCAGTACCACCTTATCTTCCTCACCAGGATTCGCAACATGGATCTTACCACCCATGTAGCTATGATTGCGGCATGCATAATAGAGCTCTTTGGGGGTTTTATTAGAGGTCTCAAGCGTCACAATACCCGCATAGGTAAAGTTACCCTGCACCCCTTCGGCAAGTACCGATGCGCCACGGCCGACTGCTTCTGTCGATAGATAAAAATCGTGCTGGATATCGGTTTCGACACGAAAGGCATAACTTTTCCCTCGAGTGAGTACCAGCTCCTTACCCCCCACGCCATCCACATCCATGCCAAGCTTATGCCCCACACCATGAAATGGGTGAGACGCTAGCTTATCTTGTGAGGTAACCACAAAAATCTTCGAGATTTCAAGCTGTTCTTCTTCGCCCCAGTCATCAGCAGCAGCATAACCAGGGGCCGCTAGCGCAAGCAAGATCAACATCGTCCCGGACTTAACAGGGGAGTGCTTCAGAAATGGTATTTGCATGGTTTCAATAATCCTTAAAAATTAACGCTATAATTAATCCAGACTGAAACACATTATACGGAACACCGGGCGATGACCTCACCCGGTGTACGTCTATAGCCTTAGAATATGTACCAGCTCGAATTAATTATGTCGGTTATTTCCAGGGATTCTTCAGTGTTGCTTCACTCAACGGTGGCTGCCAATCTGCTGGTTTAGGCTTAGAGTGACATTTGCGACAGGTCTTGGTCTCTACTGGAAATGAGACCTTACCGTGACATACGCCACATTTTTGTCCCAGCAAGATAGCTGACATGCTGATCTGATTCGCAAGTCTTTGCGGTTTAAAGATCGCAGGATGGCAGTTTGAGCAGAAAAGCCACTCTGTGTGCTGACGGTGAGGAAACACCACATCAGGGACAGAGGCCTTCACTGGACGCACAATATCCAGATCCATGACAAAGGGTTCTTCATTTGGATCAGCACGATCCCAACGAGGACGCAATTTACCCTGATCAAGCGCTTTTACCCAATCAACATAGTTACCAAACTCAGACGTTGGCAATCCTTTGTACGCTTCCAGCGGATGCTGCAACGAATGTGTCGCCTCATTTTCAGGGTCATGAATGCCATCTTCAGCAGGCGGCAGGTTACGTGACTTAGGCTTCTTCAGGTTAAGGTTAAAAGTATTAGGCCCAGATACTTCAGCCAGCATCAGTGGCGCCGCTTTATCCCCTACCTCAGTAGCATGGCTTTGTGCATTCCACATAAATGCAGCCATCAGAACTGCACATGAAAAGGAAATAGCTTTTGTTTTTTGATTCATGGCTCGCTTCCTTTATTTCTTGGTGTCATTAGCTTGAAGCGGCTTATATGCCGGCGCAATCAGACGCTGCACCGTACTGCCGTGGAAGTGGGTTGGTGTCCCCGGATTACCGGAGTGGCACATGGCACAGTTCTCGACCGACCATGAAATCTCACCGTTATGACAGGCGCCGCAGAACTTGCCATCAATGATCTTAGCCATGGTAATCTTGTTACCACCTGCCTTAAAGGCAAAGCCCAGATCCGCATGACAAACCTTGCAGCGGAAACGGATGCGATGGAACCAGTGCGGGAAAACTGCCGGGCGCATGCCCGCCGCATCGGCATAATTATTGATCACGACGTCGGCATACTCTGCTTGCGCAGGCTGTGGGACCCCCACAGCTCCCATATAGGCCAACACCCCTATGATCATCGATTTCAACACATTACGCTTGATCTTAGATGACATACCAAACTCTCTCCTCGTAATTTACGCTTATGCTCTTATTATATATGAGGCCAGCGACGTCTGTCGTCAGAAACGCCGCGTAACCTGAAAGTACACTAAACTATAATCCTGCTCCCCAGCATCTATCAGGCGCCAACTTGCCCTAGTATCTACTAGACCGACACTATAATCCAGTCGGTTTTCCCACTCAGAGCGATCAACCCCCCGATCTTCCGAGGCGCGTGACAGTCGTAGATCCGAACCGAAACGCAGTCGCGGCGCCCCAAACAGCCTGGAATGCTGATAATTCAACGATCCTGTGGTGGTGGTTGATGTCTCGCTGTCATCCTGCCCAGAAAAATTCTGGCGCACGCTCTGTGCCGTTATATTCCCCGTCAGCGAGCTACGACGGGTCAGATTCTGTGTCCGGGAGATCTGCATATTGACCAGTTGTTGATCACTATCACTGTCCCCAAAGTTGTGCGCATCCGAAATCGTTAATGCCGCATAGGTGCTGCCACTGCCACCATAGCTGTCCCAGCCGAGCGTGGCGGAATGGTCAAGACGCTGCGTGTCAGAGTCTACATCCCCCCCCTCAAAGGCCATGCTAGCCGCCTGACTTAAACTCAAACGAAGTGTCGAGCTTTTATCGTCATTCAACCACGCACGGTTCGCATCATGTCCCAGGTTCGCACTCAGCGTATTTCGGTCCTCGTCCTCGGTTCCTTGCATCTGCGCCGCAGCAGAGGCATACCACTGATATCCCGCCCCCCCAAGGACCTCATGAATATCTGACTGCAACAATGCGCCGACTCGTCCCAGGTGGGAATTGTTGTCATTAGTGCCATTGTCATTGATTGAAAAATTCACATTGGCATCAAAACGAAGATTTTTGCTGTACTGATACATCCCGCCGGCCGTGGCGTTCATACTCAATAACTCTGTTTCATTATTGATCACGCTGGGGCCGGTATTGGTAGAACCGGCATCACTGTCTAAATTAAATATCCTGACGCCGGCACTCGCAGTCACTGGCCGGTCAGTTGGACGCCAGAAGATAAAGCTCGATACCTGCTCACTAGTGGTCTCACGTTCACCATTACTGAACACCACCGCCGATGGCTCGCTCTCGGTCTCATAATTGTAGTAATCGGCCGAGGTATCTACCCTGACGGCACGTGTCGGATAATAAAAATGATCACCACTCAGCGTGATATTAGTCGACTCCTGACTCAGCGTGGCGCGGTCAATCACTTTATAGCTGCCACGCAGCTGTAGACGATTTTTGTCCCAGCTGATATCGCCATTGCCGCCCAGCAACCAGTCACTGTACTTCTCACTGTTGGTGGATTTCCACTCATTGTTATCGTAGTTAAATTGATAGCGCCCTGCCTTGCGCAAATCCAGGCTCTGTCGAATCGATAAACGTCTCGTTTCAAACTCTCGGCTACCCGCAGCCGTCAATGGACTGGTAATCGTATTCACGGTATCCACCCGACTATCATTGACCTGATATGAAATTGACAACGGAAAACGACTCTGCGGGATCACATTAAGGTTCAGCTCACCGGTGATCAGCGTCGTGGTACTGTCATTGATATTAGCGTTCGAAGTCAGGCTGTAATCTGTCTTATCCTGCGTCACCCGCAGATTCGCGTCCACTGTCGCAATCCACGGCTGCGACAGGTATGTCTGTCCACGTATCGCACCACGCAACTGATTACTGACGGTCTCCTCGGTATCGCTCTTCATCAAGCGATAGGCATAGCCCACCTCACCGGAGAGATCGACAGGTGCGGCCAGCGTGGCGAGCGGGCACAGCAGTGCCGCACTGGCGATCAGACTAACATGTCTCTGACCTGCCATTCGTCTAGCCATCTAGCTCACACTTATCTAACGTCACAATCACTACTTGCAACGACCGCATGATAATCAGAACAACCCCCTACTAATTGTTCGTTGGTAACAGCAATGGATCTCTTACCGAAACGTCGGCACTGCTGCGCATCTCATCAATAAACTTACGCCAATTTTTATCACTTATTTCACGAACATACAGTTCCTGCGCACGTTCTGCGACACGCTCGAACGGGTTCAACACTGGCACCACCCGCTCTTCAACCCTGAATATCGCAACTCCTTTTAGCAATCGAACGGCCCCTGAAACCTCTCCCGGTTTCACCCCATCGATCACCCGTTGCGCCTCATCCGCCAACATTCCTTTGTGTACATAACCCAGATCACCGCCCTTTAGCGCAGATCCGTCACTTGAGTGGAGGCGTGCCATCTCCGCAAAATCACCCCCTTGCTGTAGCTGCTTGATCAGACGCTGCGCCTCATCAAGCGCCGCCTGCCACCGCGCTGCCTGCGCCCATGGCTCAACCCCCAGCAGAATCAACGACACCCGTAACCGCTCCGGCGTCGTAAACTTTTCAGGGTTGGCTCGATAATAGGCCATCACCCCCGCCTCATCCGAGGCATCCACCTGCCTCACCTGTGCCTCAAGCTGCTCAAGCTGGCTCTGCTCTTCCACCTGCGGTCGAAGCTCCGCAAGCATCCCCTCACGTTGCGCCTTCCAGTGTGGGCGAGACTCATAACGCGCCTCTATTGAGGCCAGCTGCGCCTTAACCCTCTCCGGGTCCGCCACTATCTGTCGCTCACGCACCACCGCGCGAAGCAGTGCCTGATCAATCAACCGTTGCGCCACTTCCTTGCGAAATTCCGCCTCTTGCTCTGCGGGAATATCCCCGTGAAAAAAACGCTGCCGCTTCCCCACATGCAGAAACGTATCAAACGTCTGCTGCGAAATTATCTCACCATCGACGACCGCAAAAACATCACTCGCCAATGGCGGCTGCGTCGAGTCCGTTATCGCCTCTCCCGCCAATAACGGCGCACTCATCAAACCAAGTACAAACAGCACCACCCCCCTCATACCGACCACCTACTTAGCGTGACAGGTGAGACAGACCGCGCTTCCTACGGGATCGATCCTCAAAAATGTTGGATTGTAGTCCACATGGGGGTCATGACACGAGGCACATTCCACGTAAGGCTGCAGCTCGCCAACATTGGTGCCACGCGTTCCCACACGCGAATAGAGCTTCATATCTCGTTTGCTAAATGCAGCCTCCGGGTGCTCACGACTATCCACCCACCACACACGCCCGGTACTCAGTCGCTCGGTACTCGGGGGGTTAAAATCGATATCGACACGGGGCCGTCCACTGGGATATGACTCTGAGTAACCACCGCCGGCATACTGAATCCCGATCGGGTGATCATTGGTTAAATCCTTGCCCAGATTCGTAACCACATCCACCGGTCCGATACGCCCCTGCGTGGCGGCCGCCTGGCCACTCCAGTCGCCCGCCGAGAATGAGAAATTATCTGATAACGATCCCGGTTCGTTGATCATTGAATCCATCGCCTGCGAACCATCGTGACACGAAAGACAGGCAATCGAGACCGAGCCTACCGGCTCAACATTGGCATCCAGCGTGGTGGTACCCATCTGGTCGTAGGTCTGAAAACCCGCTGGATCGAGGTGGCGATTCCAGATCGGCACCGCGGCCGAGGCATCACCCCCGTGAGGCGTGTGGCAGAAGACACAGATCTCTTCAGTACCACTGAAATTGCTGGCCGCATTAAGGCCGCTACTGCCAAGATTATGTTTGGTGTTGTAGACGCCGGCGACAGCACACATAGTAGGCAACAACAGGCCCACCAGGACTCCACCCAGCAAATGCCCGTTAATACGGGCTCCCCCACCACATCTTGTCATAATTTTTATTATCTCCACCTGCCTTGTACCAAGCATCTGAAAAAGCTATAGATACAAGCCGTAATTTATAGCACAACGAGGTAAATTAGTGCACCTCTAATTTTAGCAACTCCCGCTAACCTCCTCTTTTCCTCACAAAAAAAATGGGCACCCGAAGGCGCCCATCTTAATTCTGCCAATACAGTAAGTAAAATTACTTAGTACTGAACTTCTTCTTCAGACCAAATGAAAGCGCTGAAATTGTCTTACCCGTTTTACCTTTCATGTCCTTCAGACCATACGTTGCGTTGTCGTCATTATCCGTCGCGGTGTAGATCACATAAAGACTGGTATTCTTAGAATACGACTGGTAGGCACTTAGTGCATAATGAGTTGCGCCAGTATCTGCCGCATTATCCAGGTCGTCCGCCTGACCATAAGCCGCCTTCAATGTTGTATTGCCCATTTTGTGCGCAGCATTCAGGTAAACTGCGCTGCGAGCCTGACCATTTACCGCACCAGTCGAGACTTCAATATCTTCATAGACCAGACCAACTTTCGTACCCTGCCCTAGGTCCCAGCGCCCAACCAATTTGGTACCCGAAACATCTTCAAATGTTGCGCCGACAGCCTTCGCATCATTCTTTGTTTCAGTCGCAAGCGCAGCGTAGAACGGCCCTTTATCATAGCTTACCGCAACGCTGATAACGCTCAGCTCAGGCGCTATCAGTTTATCAGGCAGCGCATCCTCAGCAGTATCTGTCGTATAAGAAAGATCAAGCTTCACCCCCCCCATTTTAGGCGTTGAATACCAGATCGTATTATTTAGACGGTTATCGAACTCTTTTTCACCGTTTGCGATACCCACAATCACATTATGATCTGCACGAGAATTAGAGAAGATATCGATCTTACTTGAAGCCTTCTTCATTGGGGTACTTAGATTACCCGCTTTAAGCAAACCCCAGCTTCCTTTCAAGCCACCGTAGGTATCACGCCCTTTTACAGTAAGATCACCATTATCAAGTTCCACTTCAGTCTCATACTGCCAGATCACCGAAAGGTTATCACTGAGCTTCTCACTACCCTTAAAGCCGAGCTTGGAGGTATTGCTGTTCACTGATAGCGCGCTGTCTTCATTCGTCGTCGATGTGTTTTCATTATCAGAAAAATCGATCGACATGTGCACTTCACCATACACCTCTCCATCGATCGCCTGCGCCGCGATTGGCAATGATGCCAACGTCCCTGCTGCTACAAATACCGCCAATTTTTTCTTGTTCACCTTAAACTCCTCCTCAACAATAAAATAAAATATCTCACGAACCTAAACCCTAATGAATATGATTCGCATTTATAATTTCAAGCACCACGAAGTTATACCGTATAGCAGGGAAAAGAGTAAAGAGAAAAGAGAGCGTCAAAAATCATCCCCTTGCCTCTAAACCTTTACTCTTTGCCCTGCCTTTATAAAAAAGCCGAACCATAAGGCCCGGCTTTTAAACCACATAAGCACACTACTGTCGCAATTAGAACGTTGCAATGAATTCCAGTGTGATCAGATCATCTTGTGAAACGCCGGTAATCGCATGAGCTGTGTTACCTGGTGCTGTAGCAGCACCCTGGTCACCATCCTTATACTCCAGAGCGATACTCAGGTTCTCATTCGCCGCATAAGAACCGTACAGGGTGTTGGCCTCATGATCAGCAGGTGCTACACCACCTGCAGGCGTTGCCCACTCAACGGTTTCAGTACGCAGCTTGACATTGAAATCGCCATGAGTGTACCCACCCCAGATGGTGTATGCAGAGTCAATAACGTTATCCGGCGAAAGATAATCAAGCCCTACGGTAAACCCCTGGACGCTATAGGTGACATTGAAGTCAATCCAGTCACCAGCAGTTGTTGCAACACCACCAGCAGTCGCCTGATCATCCAGCGTCACCATACCCAGCTCAAGATCGAGATCAGGCATCGGTGAAAAGTTTGCTACCAACGCAAGTGAATTCTCTTCGTTAGCACCACCATGGTCATTCAGGAAAGCGCCGGTCAGCGTCACAGGACCGACATCACCAGCAATCGCAAGACCAGTAACATTGTAACCATCTCTCACTGTTTGGTGATCCAGAATATTATAGACAACACTGTGTGTGGTGAAGTCCATGTCAGGTGCATCTTCTGCATCAGCACCCAGCGGGCTGTTAAATATACCACCGATCAAGGTGACAGGCGCCAGATCCCAGGCAAAGAAGGCCTGCTCGATACGACCGCTATCTTGACCCGCCGCACTGTTACTACCACCATTGCTTGCCATGTCAAAATCTACATCGACACGCGTGGTAACAGCACCCATAGTAGCCACCGCATCAATCTCGGCATCAGCAGCAAACTTGCCTTCTGTTGTATTTTTCCCGCCTGATCCTGCAACCGGGCCATTTGCATCATCGGCTAGTGTATAGATGATATCCGCAAAACCACTTATGGTTGCACTAGCAGCAGTCGCCGCAGAACCATAACCAGCAAATGCACCCGCTACCGCCAAAGCAATTAACTTCTTATTCATATTTTAATTCTCCCCTGGTAAAAAAGGTCGCTAAACCCATTCAATGTTGGTTAACGTTAAACAACAGGGTGAATATATACAACGCTAAAAACACAAATGCAACATTTTTTTACTGAAATAATCATAATTTGCATCATCAAGCTTATCTATGTTGTAAAATAACAACAATCTATTTTTCTTTTAGCATCACATGCGAGCCTTAAAGCTGGCAGCACTATCATCAATAATCACACAGATTAAAAGAGAAAAGAGCGAAAGAAACAAAGCCCCCCCTTTCCATCTTTTACTCTTTCACTCTTTAAAACTAAAAAGCCCGCACAGGGCGGGCTTTTTAAATTTGGCTGGGGAACCAGGATTCGAACCTGGATTGACGGAGTCAGAGTCCGTAGTCCTGCCGTTGGACGATTCCCCAATAAAATCAGAGTGAAAGAATAAAAGATGGAAAGGCAAAAAGGAAGAGAAGAAGCAAACTACACATTATTTTTTTGCTGGTGCTTAATCAGGCCTGAAATCATTCTTGAGATTTGCAGCGCCTCGCCTACTAGCTCCAACCCTTTATCTCGCGGAACCAAATCTGCCTCGATACCAATATACAACTGCGTTCGCAACTCCCCGCAAGAGCCCTTCGAAATCCTCAGGAAGCGTATCAGCTCGGCTCGCGACTCTCTCTCAAATCCTTCCGCAATATTACTCGCGACCGACAAACCAGAGCGCGTCACTTGATCCTTAAAAGCATATTCTCTGCAATCAGCAAATTGCTTATACAGGGTAACACTAAGGCGACAAGCTCGCTTCCAGACATCCAGCTCTTCAAATTGCGGCATGATCCATATGCCCAATAATGCTTCACCCTAAATAAGAAAAAGGCATGCCACAGCACACCTTTTTCTCTTTCAACCTTTTTAACTTTAAATCTGCTGTTCTAACGTTTAGAGAACTGAGGACGCTTACGCGCTTTGTGCAGACCCACTTTCTTACGCTCAACCTCACGTGCATCACGGGTCAGGAAGCCTGCGCGACGCAGCGGGCTACGCAGCTCTTCATTATATGCCAGCAGTGCGCGGGCGATGCCGTGACGAATCGCACCGGCCTGACCACTGTTACCACCACCCACTACGGTGATATTGAGATCAACACTCCCCAGCAAATCGGCGGTCTCTAGCGGCTGACGCACCACCATACGAGAAGTTTCGCGGCCAAAATATTCTTCAAGCGTACGCTTGTTAACGGTGATCTGACCACTGCCACCAGGCTTAAGAAATACACGCGCACTTGAACTCTTACGACGCCCTGTGGTGCAAAGTACCTTATCTGTCATTTGCTTAATTCCTAACTACTTAAGTTTTTAAATTTCGAGTGACTTGGGCTGCTGTGCGGCATGGTTATGCTCCGCGCCAGAATAGACCTTCAGCTTGCGAAACATTGCGCGACCCAGTGGATTCTTTGGCAACATCCCCTTAACGGCCAGCTCGATGATCAGCTCAGGCTTCTCGTCCTGTAGCTTGTCAAAACTGATCGACTTGAGGTTACCAATATAACCGGTGTGACGATGGTACATTTTATCGGTCGTCTTATTACCGCTAACGCGCACCTTTTCTGCATTCACAACAACAATATAGTCGCCGGTATCGACATGCGGTGTGTACTCCGCTTTATGTTTACCACGCAGACGTAGGGCGATCTCGGACGCCAGACGACCCAGGGTCTTCTCCGCGGCATCCACGACGTACCAATCGCGTCTTACGCTCTCTGCTTTTGCACTGAAAGTCTTCATCTATTTCCAACTCCAAAACGGGCATCTGGCCTCTCCAGAGAACCCTAGAATCTGTAAAGAGCGGAAATTCTACAGAAATTACCCCCGGGACACAAGGGCGTCTGGACAAATCGAGGTGACAAACAGGGGCATAACAGGACTACCGCGCTCAGATCTTGAGCCGCTCCACCACCCGGCCATGGGTCAGATGCTCATCGATGATCTCGTCGACATCTTCTCTGTCAATATAGCTGTACCACACCCCTTCAGGATAGACCACCAGCACCGGCCCCTCGGAGCAGCGATCGAGGCAGCCTGCAGAATTGATCCGCACCCCCTTTTTGCCCCCCTCCTGAACCTGGAGTCCCAACGCCTTGATGCGCTGCTTTGCATAGTCACGGATCTCGGACGCACCGAAACGCTGGCAGCACTCGCGGCCATCGTCGCGCTGATTGGTACAAAAAAACACATGATGTCGATAATACATGGCCGCTAACACAAAGAATTTAAAGATGAAAAGAGTAAAAGATTGAAAGATAAAAGGCCAGCCTATTGATTCTTTCAGCTCTTTTCATCTTTTATTCTTTTACTCTTTCCGCTGAATTAATTACCCTAAACCAATGAATACAAACTCATTAATTCAAAAAGAAGCTGACCGCTGTGTCAAATGCGGACTGTGCCTGCCACACTGCCCCACCTACCTGCAACTCAAGGATGAAGGTGACTCACCGCGCGGCCGCATCGCACTGATGCAGGGGTTGGCGCAGCAAAAATTGAACGTCAGCGAGAAATTGCTCGGTCACCTCGACCGCTGTCTGGTGTGCCGCGCGTGCGAAGCGATGTGTCCGTCCGGGGTCAAATACGGTGCGCTGATCGAACAGACGCGCGCCACGCTACACAACGAATCAAACAAATCAGCTGACCGGGTAAGCGTGATGATGCAGCGCTTCACCACTGAACGTCCGCACCGCCAGCAGCTCAGTCGGCTGCTACGCCTCTACCAACAGAGCGGTCTCGGCTGGCTGACACGCCATAGCGGACTCTTGCGCCCACTGGGACTGCAGCGCCTTGAAGGCGTGTTGCCAAAACTTGGAACAGCACTACCACCGCAGGATTACTATCCAGCCATTGGCACACAACAGGGAGAGATCGGCCTTTTTGTTGGCTGCATGGGTGACAGCCTCGATACCACCACCACGCACGCCGCCATCCAGCTGCTGACCCACCTCGGCTACGGTGTGCATCTGCCACAAAAACAGAACTGTTGTGGTGCACTGCACCTGCATCGCGGCGAGCTAAAGGAGGCCGAAGCGCTGGCCAGCGAGAATCGCGTCGCATTTAGCGGGCTCAAGATCGATGCACTCATCTACTGCGCCAGCGGTTGCGGCAGCACCTTGCAAAAAATGACGCAGGTTGGCGCCAGCGACGCGCCCATCATGGAGATCGGGCAATTTCTGACGCAGATTGAGTGGCCCAGCACCCTTGAATTGCGGCCGCTCGGCACGCGTGCTGACAGTAAACGGGTTGCGATCCATCTGCCGTGCAGCCTCAACCATGTCCTGCGCCAGGGGCACGCCCCTGAGGCACTGTTGTCAAAGATCCCGGGGATAGAATTAATTCCATTGCCGGACAACCAGAACTGCTGCGGCGCTGCCGGTGATTATATGATTCGTCACCCTGAAATCGCCGATAATCTGCGTGACGATAAATTACGCCACCTGGATACCATCAAACCCGATATTCTGGTCAGTTCGAATATCGGCTGCGCATTGCATATCGCAGCGGGGCTGCGTGAGACTGGTTTGAAGATAGAGGTGATCCATCCGGTGACGTTGCTGGCGCGGCAGCTACCCTAGAGGTCAGCTAGTGTGTCGCCCGGGCTGAGCTCACAGCGCGCCCGAAGGAAGTACACCCAAGGGGCATTTCACCCTTGGGGTAAAACCCGGGGAATGTGGCACTGTCCTCCCGGGTTTCGCTAAAAGCTCAGCCCGGGCTACATTTATGGGAACAAGGCCGTTGCAGATCAGAACCAATAGGCTGTTTTGGTCATCACCTTCGAGGTGATTTTCATTATCCCTTTGATCGGCGCGGGCAGTTCTGCCCCGCCGGCCTCCACCGCCATATTGCCGTGGTGCGCCTCATCCTCTTTCATTTGCTCGAGAATCTTGCGGCTGCGGGTATCTTTTTCGGGAATCTGCTCCAGGTGCTCTTCAAGGTGGCTAATCACCTGGCGTTCAGTCTCGGCGACAAAACCGAGGCTCCATTTATCACCGATCTTACCCGCGAGCGCACCGATCGCCAGTGAACCGCTATACCACAGCGGATTCAGCAGGCTGGTGTGGCTGCCAAGCTCTGTGACGCGCCGCTCACACCACTCAAGATGATCGTTCTCTTCCAGCGCCGCGCGCTCCATCTTGTCGCGCACTTGCGGTAATTTAGCGGTCAGCGCCTGCCCCTGATAAAGCGCCTGCGCCGACACCTCGCCCGCGTGATTGA
>CALZMY010000215.1 GCA_945788675.1 uncultured Gammaproteobacteria bacterium
GAAGCATCTCTTCAATGGCAGGCATGCCATCGAAAGGAGGTATACCAAATCTTGTGACCAGTATCACTGAGCAGAATAATAATCAGTCGGGTTATTCCATTCGTCTCGAGGCAAAAAGTATTAATGACAGCGGCCATCTTGAACTTGTTAGTAAAGATAAAAACAAGCCCCTTCCCTATAAAATCACATATGGCAATAAAGACGTCTATTTTACAGAAGGTGAGGCATTGATCTCAGATGTCGAGGCATCTAAAGGCAATAAAAAAATCGAAACAAAAGAACTGAAAATCACCCCTGAAATGATGGGGAATATTGGTGACGACTACCTGTCAGATACATTAACACTAGTTGTCGTTGCAAAATAACCACACTTTTTCTATATCAACTATATCTTTCATACATTTTTCTAAATTTTTTACGCTACGCGCCGTTAATTTAAGTGAAGGCACGGAGCCACACTGTCAGCTAACGTCCTATTGACAGCATCTATTCTAGATTCCCACGGATTGAATTATTACGCACACTTTTTGTGTGAGTTGCTCGGTCTACTATGTATTTATATTTTTAGAGGAAGGTTAATACAATGAATAACAAATCACTATCAAAAGTCTCTCTTAAACAAGCCCTGCTTGGGTGTGGCCTTACAATGTTAGCGGGCTCCCTGGTTGCCGCACCCACTGGCAACGTGACACCTGGTGGTAACATCCCAGGCATCCTTGATGTGACCTTGACAGATGATGCCGGCATTGCCGCACTGGACCTCACGATAAATGAGCCTAATAGACTGATCACTACGGTCAACGAAAGAACAAACAACAAAAATGGCTATACTGTCACATTGACCTCATTGAATGGCACAACCTCTGGCATATTCCTGGGTGCCGTTGATGCAGAAACGCTGCCTTATACGATGACCTATAACGGCGTTGCGGTCAATCTGGTCGCCGGCTCTGCCACTGTGACCGACGTTAACGCCAAGACCCTCGGAACAGGTGTTGATAAAGCACTCAGGATTGCCTACGACGGAACAGCAGTATTCCTGGCACCTGATGCTTATGCCGACACACTCACTTTCACCATCGCCGCCAAATAATCCCGTCACAAAAGACAGGCAGTAGATATCGGCCTGGTAATTTCATGATTGCCAGGCCCGCTTAACTGAGGGCACCATCATGACTCGCTCGATTGCGTTACGAATTTTTTTGATTGCAATCACCTTATGCATCAGCGTACCAACACATGCGTTCAAATTAACCCCAATAAAAGCCGACTTCTCGCCCACCGGAAAAAATTCAACCCAGATTTTTAAGCTGGAAAACGACAGCGACGTATCGATTGCGATACAGGTGTCTGCCTTAACCAGACAGGTAGATATCGATGGCAAAGAGAGCTATCAAAATGCTGACGGTGATTTCATCATTTTTCCACCTCAAATGGTGATATCACCGCACAAGACGCAAACTGTACGTGTGCAATGGGCTGGTGATGTTGCACCCAGCCTTGAGCTCCCATATCGACTTGTTGCAGAACAACTCCCAATTGCGCTTAATCGTGAAACAGCAAACGGCGCCCATGTAAACATTCTCATGCGCTACCTCGGTGCGATATATATCGTGCCTGACAATGCAAAACATAACATTGCTGTCAGCAGCATCCAAAAGGAACAACAGAATGATGGGAGTAATGCCCTCGCCCTAACGCTCGAAAACAGAGGAAGTTCCCACGCTATTCTCGGCAACCTTTCAATACAGCTTCCCACAGGGCGCACTATCAAAGGTGTTAGTGAAACAATTACATTGACACCAGCAGAACTGGATGGAATGAACGGTGAAAATATTCTTGCCGGCCACCAACGACGTTTCTCTGTGCCATGGCCGGACAAACTTAATACAGTACCTGAAAAGATCGATCTGGAGTTTACTCCATGGCGCTGATTCACTGGAACCCTGAGTATTAGCAGGACAGTTCATACACTTTGCCTCAGGAAATAACCATCAACAATGTTTTGGCAGACTTAAAAAATAGACAAATACAACGTGTACACGGATACCTTTCTCAAAAAATGGCTTATGCACGGAAAAGAATCGAAAATCTGTTGCGATGGCTATGGTTTTTAGTCTGTCAGATCACGTGCCTTATCATGCTTGCCAACTCATTTAGCAACCCGGTATTTGCAGCAAACGACGCACAATTATTTGAGGAAGTTTTTGGCAAACAGCCGATCCAGAAAGATCAGCGCATATCTGTACCGTTGATCGTTGAGTCGTCTCGACAGGGGAATATCGACATCCTGATCAGCGGGCAATATGAAGTGCTTAAAATCGATACGCTCGGATTTTCTTCGAAGATCGGACATCTGCTTCAGGAAGAGGCGCTACAGAAGATTATCGATTTATCAAACCAGTCTGATGATATCGATACCAATCCTCTACAGGAAATGGGAGTCGATCTCTATTTCGATAATCAGGAACTTGAACTCCACGTGACCATTGCTCCCAAAGCACGAAAAACCACTACAAATGCACTCTACAGGCGCACGCCTCCCTACCCAATATCACAAGCCTTACCGGTTAGCCCAGTGAGTGGATACCTGAATATGCGAATGGGTGTCGACTACTATCACAAGAGCGATGGTGTACTTGATGGGCGACAACCGGCAATTGTCTCATTTGAACATGCACTGCGCGTAGAAGACTGGGTACTGGAAGCTGATACACGCTATCTCGAAAAAAACAGTACCCAGTGGCAACGAGGCAACATACGAGTGGTTCATGATGATACTGAACGTATGTGGCGCTATGGTTTCGGTGACCTCTCATACCCTACTTCCGGAATACAGCAATTCCAGCCAATGGCCGGCTTCACCCTTGCGCGGAATTTCTCATTGCAGCCCTATCGTGTTACCACACCCACAGGCAATGCCGATCTGTTTTTGAACAATGAGTCAACTGTAGAGGTGCTGGTAAATAATAACGTCGTCAGAGTGCTCAGACTGCCGGCGGGATCACATAACATCCAGGACTTCCCATCCACCAGTGGTATTAATGACATACAACTAAGAATAACCGATAGCGTTGGCCGCACTAAAACAGTTGAAGTCCCCTTTCTATTTGACAGCACATTACTAACATCCGATCTCAGCGAATATAGTTACAATATTGGTCTACCCTCAAAAATAGTGAATGGAAAATATGACTACGACGAAGACCTTCCGACCATTTCGCTATTTCATCGTAAAGGGATCACGCCCGAACTCACGCTGGGTGTTGGCCTGCAGGCCAACAAGGATCAGAAGATGTTCAGCTTCGAGAGCATCTGGGCCACTCAGAACGGTACGTTTAGAGCCGATATCGGCAGTAGCCATGTCCGTCCACTGGGAAGTGGTCACCGCACGCGAGTGCAATACCGATACTTCGATGCAAGCCATCGCAACCAGGCAAATCAGCAATGGACTTTTCAGCTTGATTATACCGGAAGGCATTACTCGACCCTGGGTAATCTCACCCCGGACAATATCATCACCTACGATATAACTGGCAACTACAGTCGCCGCATTGGTGTAAATTCGTCTGGTGGCATTGGCACTAATTACCAGCTAATGCGCAGAGGGCTACCCAATGATCATAGCCTGGGACTGTTCATCCACCATTCGTTTAGCCGTGAACTGGGAAGCCGGATTAGTGTTGAGAAACAACGCAGGAGCGGTGACAAGGATTATCGTGTTTTCTTAAGCTTAACATGGACACCGCAACGAAAATATCGCACCATCACCGCCACGCATGACACATTGAATGACACTTCAAGAGTGAGCTGGGAACAGATATCCCCCAACAAAGTTGGCGGAACAAATCTTTCACTGGGCGCTGTTAAAACACCCAATGAGAGCACCCTGTCAGGGAGAGTTAGCCACGTCGGTTATCTCGCCGAAACAAGCCTGTCAAATAACATAGTCGATACTGACAACCCATCATCTGAGGAACATCAAATAAGCAGCCTCACGTTTGGCACCGCGCTGGTCTATGCACAAGGTGCAACATCACTGACACGCCCCGTCACAGACAGCTTTGCGATTGTCGTACCACATGCCAATCTAGATGAAATGCAGGTAGGTGTTAACCCGCTAGGCGACCAATATGCCGCCAGTACCAATCGATTCGGCGCCGCTGTGGTACCCGACCTCACTTCCTACCTTGCTCATGGCGTTAACATTGATGTGCCCAATCTTCCGCTTGGTTATGATCTTGGCGATGAGTCATTTGTGCTACTACCGAAATATAAGAGTGGCACTGTTATTCATATCGGTACAGATGCCACTGTGCTGCTTGGCGGTGTACTTAAACTCGCAGACGGCTCACCCGTCGGCTTACAAGCGGGCGAGCTTGTCGCAACCGACAACCCAAACTGGGAGCCAAAGATACTGTTTACCAACCGTAGTGGCATCTTCAGGGTCGAAGGGCTGAGTCCCGGCAGCTACGAGTTGAGAATGTTCAACGACCAGAGCCAGATCGTAAAATTCAGGATTCCTGAAAAAACGGCTGGCTATTACGATATTGGCGCCCTGACTTTACCCATCCAGGTTTCACAAAAATAACATGTCTAATCTAAATCAAAGCAAAGAGAGACAACTGCTGAAGATGGTAGCCATCATCACGCTGATGATATTCACGCTAGTGGCATTCTCGGC
>CALZMY010000216.1 GCA_945788675.1 uncultured Gammaproteobacteria bacterium
ATATTGCAGTATTTGGGGGGGGCATGAGAGGTCATTTTACAGGTACGCTATTGATCCTGTTTGCTATTTTATCGATAGCAGAGTCAGCCTATGCCGCGCGCATCTCAGATATCTCGAACACAAAACATAATTTCTCAGCGACCGTCGCGCCGACTGAGACCATACGGAATGCCAGAGCGGTGTCAGAATCACAGATCTGCGCCTTCTGCCACACCCCGCATGGTGCGACCAACGAACCCAGGACGCCGCTCTGGAACCGTACCCTGTCGAGTGCCACTTATACCCCCTTTTCATCGACATCACTGGATGCCACGGATCTGGGGCAGCCTGAGGGCAAGTCTAAACTGTGTCTGTCGTGCCACGATGGTACCCTTGCGCTGGGTGCGGTGAATGTACTGAACCGTGTCGAGCTCAAAAAAGAGGGGCGTGAAGTCCCGTTTCAGGGAACACGTCCTGATGGCTCGATCCCTGACGGCCTGGGTGAAGCCTCTGGGTTTACCCGTCGTATCGGTATCGATCTGAGCAATGACCATCCTATCTCGTTTACCTTTGATAGCGCCCAGGCGGCGCGCGATGGTGAACTGTATAATCCGGCGGCTGAGTTACATATAAAAGAGCGTGTGGCGGGCGGTGGGCCGCCGTTTCCACAGTCACAGCACACCGGGGTGCAGGGCTTTCTGCCGCTGGAAGATGGCCAGGTGGAGTGTGTTACCTGTCACGATCCGCATATTCGCTCTGATGACCCCAATGAGGGCAATATCAAGTTTCTGCGTGTCAATCGCACCCAGCGCAATGCAGAGCCTGTCGATGGGCAGTTCAACCCCGATAATGATCTCATCTGTATCGCCTGCCACAATAAGGCGGGCTGGGTCGGCTCCGCACACGCCAATCGTCTGGCAGGCGATGAGGTCTATCAAGTGAGCGCAGGTGACCTGCGTGAGTTTCCACGTGATACGCAGGTGTGGCAGGCCGCCTGTTTGAATTGTCATGACCCACATACGGTACAGGGCTCGCGTCGCATCCTGCGTGAGGGCACCGATGGACCCACGGCGATCGACCCGGTAACGGGTGCAAAATTCAAGCAGGGCGGGGAGCACGCCATCGAAGAGGTCTGTTTCGCCTGTCATTCACCGGATGGTAATGTGCTGGCCGGGCAGGGTGGTATCGGTTTTCAGGTACCTAATGTCAAGACCGACTTTGTCACACCGGGTAACACCCATATGCCGCTACAGAGTGCCGATCAGCGTGCGGGTCGCGAGGTCCATTCTATTGGCACGGGTAACGATGCCACTGAAGGGCGGACCCGTGGACAGGATTTTGTCGAATCCCCCGAAAAAATGGGTAAAGGCAATCTGATGAACCGTCACGTGGAGTGTACCGACTGCCACAATCCACATCGTGTCGCCAAGAACCGCATGTTCAATGCTAACAATGCGATACCCGATGATGCCGGTACCCATCCACACACACCCGCAGATATCGCCGCCAATGGCCTGACGATGCATACCAATTTTGCATCGGGCGTATTGCGCGGAATCAGCGGCGTGGAGCCTGTTTATGGTTCGCCAGCGTTTGGTAGCGAGCCACTGAGTTTTGAGATCAAGCGTGGCGATCCTGGTACCAACGGCAGAACCGATGTTGAGGCGCCGCACGTCACGCGTGAGTATCAGGTCTGCCTCAAGTGTCACTCTGATTACGCCTATGACACCCCGCCGCCGTTAGGGCTGCATGGGGGGAGTACAGCTGCCGGTACCAATGCCATGTTTGAATATACCAATCAGGCGATGGAGTATCAGGCGCCCCCGTCGCATATGGGCGAGGCGAGTTCTTCTCCAGCGCCAGGTTGGGGGCCGCATACTGGTATTGATGTCGGGGGTAATTCGGTCGATTTTGAAACGAACAACCATCGATCATGGCATCCTGTTATCGATAGAACGGGGCGTACTGCGAGTCCTATATCGAGCGGTGGCGGTGAGCGCGACGCATCGCAGAATGTATGGCGTACACCATTTAATATCAACGGGGCGGTAGGCAATCAGACGATGTACTGTACTGATTGCCATGGTAATAACACCGCGAATGATACGGTGATACCGAATGGTGGTGTTAATGGTGAAGTTTGGGGGCCCCATGGTTCGCAAAATAATTTTCTGTTGAAAGGACCATGGGATGACCAGACGGGTCGTTTACAACCAGATGGACTCTGTTTCAGATGCCATGATTATGATCAGTATGCAAGCAATGCTGCGGCACCCGCCATCGTACTTGCGAGTGGTTTTAAGCGCGGTTCTGGAGGTGGTGGTTGTATTGTCTTTGCGAATCAAAACCTGCATCTTGCTCATGCTGGCGCAGGTGGTGGAACGGGTGTGACAAATTTCCGCTGCACGTTGTGTCATATCGCGGTACCTCATGGGTGGAAAAACAAGGTATTCCTTGCGAATTTGAATGATGTTGGATTAGAGGTTCCGGGTATGAGTCCCGGTACTCAAGTCCGCTACACAGGATTTGCACCCTCCGGTGCAGGCCGTTACTACGCTGGCCCTTATTACAATGGTGCTGCGTTGAAGGTAAACACCTTTGCGCGAAGTGGCAGCTGGGTGCCCGAAAATTGTGGTTCTTCTGGTTCTCCAGGGAATGATCTCCTTGGTTTTGGCTGGATGACCAGCCCTGATGAGACATGCGCAGGTCTGCCATAACGAAGCTTCTTAGAAGGCTGGCCTCGACAAAGTTGACGCTGCTGTGGATGCTGTTACTGGCGGTTGGGGCTGCGCTTAGTTACGATAACCCTGTTGATACTTCAATCTGGGTCTTGATCGTGCCGATGTTGTTGCTTGCGATCAATCTTGTCGCCGCGATTATCAGCAATCCCAGGATTAACCGTCGTGGTGGCCTGTTGGTGTTTCACATCGGATTGTTGAGTATTGTGTTACTGGCGGCGATTGGGCGCCTGACCTATATGGAAGGGCAGGTAGAGATCATCTCAGGCAGTGAATTATCACGTGATCTCCTTAGTGAAGTGCGCAGTGGACCATTGCATAATGGCGCGTTCGATGATGTGAGATTTGTACAGGGTCCATATACCGTTGAGTACCGCCCCCAGATGATGCGCGGCCTGACACACAGCTATGTTGCAATTCCCGATGGGCAAGGTGGTTGGCGTGAGGCGGTGGTGGGTGATGATCGTCCATTAGTACTCGAAGGGTACCGTTTTTATACGACCTTTAATAAAGGGTTTGCGCCGATATTGAGCTGGCTTGATGAAGATGGCCAGGTGATCGAAACGGGCGCAGTTCACATGCCTTCCTACCCACTATTCGATTTCAAGCAGTCTAATAACTGGACACCTCAGGGTGGCGATGAGATCAAGTTCTGGTTACAGCTAGAGACTGGCCTCAAGGTTGAAGAGGCGTGGGTGCTTGATGGAAGACGCGCAAGCGGTACATTGGTCGTCAATGTCGCTGGCAATCGCACCGAACTGTTGCCCGGGCAGAGTGTCAAAATGGCAGGCGGCTCGTTACGTTATGAGCGTCTCACGACCTGGATGGGATACAAACTGTTTTATGACCCGACGCTACAGTGGCTGTTTATGGCGGCATTTATCACGATAACGGGGCTAGGCGTCCACTTCTGGCGTAAAATATCGGCCGAGCCGTTAGGGTTGAATGACGTGCCAGGTCACAAAAACAAGCATGCAAAAGGTTCTGCGGCCACTTCGAACTCGGTCGCGGTGTAAGGAGATAAGAGAGATGACAGAATTACCCTGGTTATATGCTGGCGTCACCGCCTATGCGCTGGCAGCCGTTACCTCGATGGTCGGGGTGGGGCGTCTTGGGGCTATGGCGACTTCACCTGCAATATCTGATATTAGTGACAGCCAACGTAATAATGAAAGGCTGGTGCTGTCATTGATGGCGGCCGGTGTGGTCCTGCTGGTCATTACACTGGCAGATCGCTGGATGCGCATTGGCCACGGCCCCTTTGTAAATCTGTTTGAACTGTTGATCAGTCAGCTTTTCAGTCTGGGGCTGGTCTACACTGTTGCCTACTGGCGCATTCCAGTGCTGCGTACGACAGCAGTGGTGGTGTTGCCACTGATGGGCGTGCTGGCCGTCTGGGTACTGGCGCTTGAACCTTCGGATAGTGTCTTCCCACCGACCTATCACAACCCGTGGTTATGGGCGCATGTTGGTTTTGGTAAATTTTTCCTTGCGTTCTGTCTGATTGGGACGGGACTCGCTGGGGTTATCCTGCTACGTGGTACAGCATTTTTTAGCAACCTGTTTCGCCATCTTCCCGATAATGTGATTCTGGATAAGCTTGCCTGGCGCTTTATGTTACTGGCACTGGTGTTTGATAGTCTGATGCTCACCGCCGGCGGGATCTGGGCGCAGGATGCGTGGGGGCGTTACTGGGCATGGGATGCGCTGGAGACCTCATCGTTTTTAAACTGGTTGCTATTGGGCGGTTCGATCCATGCTCGCACCACCTACAATGTACCGCTTCGTCTTGGCGCAATATTGATTATCAGTGTGTTCGTCTTTGCCTTTATCACCTACTTTGGAACGCCGTTTTACAGTGAGGCGGCACACAAAGGCGTTATCTAGCGGAGCGGATGTCAGTGGTGGATAAGCAAAAAAATAGCAACGAATCAACCGTTGCGACACTATCAATTTTGATGCTGGTGGTGGTGTCGGCTGCCATTATCATGATGGTGGTGCAGGTAGAGGACTCTGGGCAGCAGGGTGAGTCTGTCACGTTAGAAGATTTCCAGTCCACCACTGCGCCATTCTCAATCCCCGATGAACGAGTGCCCCAGCAAGCCGACGCTACGTCTCCCGCAGCCGATGGTTCAACATCCGCTGCTGCATCACCACAGACCCCGGAAGAAAAACGCCTGGCTGAGATCACCTCCCGCTTTGAGCAAGCGGTGGTGATGTTACATGCTAAGGAGTACGAGCATGCCGCGACCGCGTTGCATCGCGTCATGGAACTGTCGCCTCGCATGCCTGAAGTCTATGTCAATATGGGCTATGCCAAGCTGGGGCAGGCGTTACCCCAGGAAGCGCTGGTCTTTTTTGAGACGGCAACCCAGCTAAAACCTGAACAGGCCAATGCCTACTGGGGAATGGCGGTCGCACTCGAAAGCAGCGGCGATCTTGCCGGGGCACTGGGCGCGATGCGTACCTTTATCCATCTCTCTCCCGGTAACGATAACTTTGCACGGCGCGCTCGTTCAGCACTGTGGGAGTGGGAAGAGGCGCTGGCCCGCGGCCCATTGCCGCAAGAGGAAAAAGCGTTTCTTGAGCGCGGCGCCCTGCAGTGGGAATCGCGCAACACACCGCAAGACACTGCTGATAGTGGTGAACAGCCACTGCAAGTTCAACCTATTCCGTAATTGATCCAATCATCGAGTGCTGCCCAATGAAACGCCTGACGATAATTTTTCTGAGCCTGTTTTTTCTATCAGCCGTGGTGCAGGCGGCCCCCCATGCACCGCGACTCTTTCAAAAAAATGTCAGCTACAAAGAGATAGAAGGGGCAACGTCGACTTATCAGGGGGGTAAGGTCGATGTGCTGGAGATGCTGTGGTACGGCTGTCAGACCTGTTATGCGATCCAGGGCGATCTGGAACAGTGGGTAGATGGCGCGGGGGATACAATCACCTATCGTCGCATGCCAGCCGTTACGGAAGATAACATGATGTTACTCGCTCGATCCTTTTATGCGGCGGAGGTGTTGGGTGTGATGAATAAGGCCCATAGACCGCTATTCTCTGCCATTCATGACGCCCGACGTCAGATGAAGAGCGAAGAAGATGTGATCGAGTTTTTCGAAGAGCAGGGCGTCGCAGCAAAAGATTTTGAGCGTGCGTTGCACAGTGCTTACGTAAACGGCAAGCTACGTCGTGCACGTATCATGAGTAACCGTTTTGGTATCCAGGGCGCGCCCTCTGTGATTGTCGATGGTAAATACCTGGTTGATCCATCGATGGTACGCAGCCCGGCAGAGTTTGTTCAGGTGATCGATCATTTAGTCAACAAAGTGCGTACTACGGTTAGACCACAGTAAGTTTTATTTTATGTTGAGTGAACCTGGCGGGAGAGGGGGTATGTCCCTTAATAACTGTTAGCTATTGTTATATGCCTCACTGCGGTGCGCCACTTTGACAATCATGATAATCAATTCTGAATCATTGATCTCATAAACAATACGATATATACCCTGCCTTATTCGATACCGTTCCTGACTTGAAAGCTTAATGCAACCTTCACCTCTTGGGTTATCACGCAACGATTCAATACATTTGAGTATACGCTTAACATCCTTGTTCGGAATACTTCGAAGGTCTTTCGCAACTGATTTTTTGAAGGCCAGGCTATATTTTGCCATTTAACTTTAAATCTTCCAGTAATGCCTCATAGCTTAACGTCACTTCACTCACTCTTTGGGTAAAGGCATTTAAATCCTCCTGGTCTTCTTGTAGGGAAACACGCACCGCCTCATTTACCACCTCAGAAACGGACTGGTGAGTCGTTGCCGCCTTGATTCTCAGCGCCTGATGGATGTCAGGTTCAAAATAAACCGTTGATTTTTTGGATAATTCACTCATATCAGAAGACCTCCTTCTGGGAAGTATAGCGCTATAACGTCATAGCAACAAGATGCTATAGCGATAAGCCGTTAGTTATCCGGTTCACAACCGGATTTGTTGTTCGCTGAATTTTATTTCAGAAACTCGTAACAGCATGATATGTCAGCACTAGTAGAGCTACTTAAAGCGGACATAGAAGAGGATGTGGAGTATTAGTTCCCGGTAGCGCACAAGTCACCTTTGCGCCTTGAGTTCCCGGCAAAGCTTGCTTCCCGTTGGATGCCTGGTCTGTTTTCTGACAGGTAGAGGCTAGCAGGGTGTTATCGTAACG
>CALZMY010000217.1 GCA_945788675.1 uncultured Gammaproteobacteria bacterium
GGAAGGTTTAATGGCTGGCGGTAGTTATCCTGGCCGGTACGTATTCGTCTTGAGCTGTAAAAAGTAGCCAGTACTCTATAGAGGTATTAGCGATAAGGAGTGTTATGTAAATGTCATTTTCTTTCACCATGGAAGGTTGCAACTCTAGCGTAAAAGAGTAATCTTGTGAGCGCTATCTGTTTGATGAAGGAAAGCACCAGTTTATATGTATGAATATTCTCATATTGTTGATAACAACGCTGGGTTGACATCTGTGAGGACTAGCTCTAGATTAATTTTTATGGAGTAAGTTATTAAAGGAACCTCTGATTAATTGTCATTACGAGGAGTGAAGCGACGAAGTAATCTCCTAACTAGATGATTATTATAGTACCGAGATTGCCGCGCTCCGCTCGCAATGACAGATAATGTAATTAATCAGAGATTCCTAAAGGGAGTTAACTATGATTTCATCAATCTCCTTTTTTACTACCAACAATTCTTTTCTACGCTGTAACAAGGCCAGGGAATCCTTTTCTTTCGGCCACCGTACTATCTTGCTGACTTGTTCACAGGTCATTTTCGGGAATACTTTTTCAAAAAATATCAACGAGTCGGTGCACGTAGGCGGCTTGATGTGATTCAGATCAAAGCAAAAAATACAGCACTCTGCTGATAGCAGTCACAAATCAGGGTGCGTACATTACGAGTAAGGATATGAATACGACGAATTAAGATAACTGCAAGGAGGGAATGGTCATGCCAAGTTGGTTAAAGAAACTATTGCATATTGGGGGTATTGTCTGTGCGTACCTCGCAGGGGGATTGTTGGTCCTGGCGGGAATACTCGACTGGGGCGCTAAAGGAGGTCAGCCGCCCGGACAGCTTATCACGCTGGGCATCATGGCGATTCTTGCCTCAACGGTTGCGGTGATCGATGGCGCCCGCGCCATGCCGAGTCTTGGTATATGGAGAGTCGGCGCGAAGTTCGAGGGGCTAAGCGACCTGGCAGTGATTATCATCATTGTTATTCTTGCCGCAGGTTTTGGAATATCCATGGCATTTTAAACAAGCGTTGAAATGAGTAATTATCTATCGTGTGAGTCAGCATCTTGTGGGGTAGTGATGCACACAGGTATGTCGCCGTGAACGCTCGGCTGACTTTCAGACATCGCTAACAGGAGGATTAAGTTGAAAGTATTTGGTACAGTCGCATTGGGTGTGCTTGTCGTTTTTCTGGCTTATGCATTGATGATGTTTGGTATCTCCTTCGCCGGTTTCTTTGGTGGTGCCGAGACGTTTATGGTGATCGCGGCGGTGCTGTCACTGGTGATGTGGGGCACGTTCATTGGCCTGACTATTTATGCACTAATACTTGCCATTGCGCTTATACGCGGTCAGGGCAGCAGACTCAGTCGCTCTCTGGCATGGACGCGGAGTCTGTTGTTGACCATGGCGCTCATGTCGATCGTTAGCGCCTTTCCCCTCGCTTTGGGGGCATTCTCAAGTTGTGGGCCGTTATGGTTGTCCAATATCTATCACTGGGGCGGAATTATTGGCAGTTTTTTTGGCTTTATTGCCTATTTTGGCATGGCCTATGTGGTGCGTGCCTGTGTCGGTTCTCAGGGGAAATATTCACAACCCCATCACTGGCGTTGGCCGGTTATCACAGGCTCAGTCGTTTATGGTTTTTGGGGGCTGGTGTGGTTGATTGCATGGTTGGTACTGAGCGGTTCCATTGATACCAGCAATTATCCTAACCGTACCACATCGCTTTATAAACTACCGTATCCGAGTGGCGAAAGTTCCTGGATTATCCAGGGTAATAACTCCTCACTCAACCATAGCGGCTCAGACGAGGAACACGCCTGGGATTTCCGCCGCCGCTGTGGTACCTCGGTGCTTGCGGCACGTGACGGCTGTGTCAGGGCGGTGACAGATAGCCATAGTGGTAATGGTAGCAGCAAGCCAAACAACGTGGTGGAGGTGTTACATACGGACAATAGCGTCGCTTACTATATGCATATACAACGTCGAAGTGCCGTGCTGAGGCCATCGACCACAAATACGTGCCCAGGTGTTAACCAGGGTGAAGAATTGGCCAAGGTCGGTAATGTGGGCAATAGTCTTACCGGCCACATTCATTTCGTGGTGCGCGATGCAAGTAATAATAGTATACCGGTGAGTTTCAAGGATGTGAGGGATGACAAAGGCATACCCCGTGGTTTTAACAGCTATAAATCGGGTAACTAAAGGCCAGAGACTGTTTTGTTTCTAAACACTAACACTCAACCATGAGGGAGTATGGGGTGTGGAATATTTCAGGCGTTTAAAGAATTTCTGGTTTCCCGATATGATGGCCCTGGTCTGGTTGATATTTATGCTACCGGGCCTGTACTTTTTCCAGACGCTGATCCATGAAGGGACACATGCAGTGTCAGCATTAGCTGTTACCGGAGATTTTCCAAAACTGGCGCCATTCCCGCATTTGAACAGTAGCGGAAACTTTCTAAATGGAGTCACCATTGGCGATGCGGGTACGCGCGTCACCATTATCCGTAAAACAAACTGCGATTCGGCGGCAAGAAGTTCTATTTCAAAACTGGGCGGGCATCCCGCCATGCCGCAATTTATCGCACTGGGTATCAGCATTATCCTGGCCGTTGTCTTCTTTTTCACCTCGACACCTAATCC
>CALZMY010000218.1 GCA_945788675.1 uncultured Gammaproteobacteria bacterium
CCAGCAATAACGTCGTCAACGCCCCCTGTCCGGGGCCGATCTCAACCACGTTGTCGCCAGCACGGGGACTGATGGCATTGATGATACGCAGGATCACGGCATCATCATGCAGAAAATTCTGCCCGAAGCGTTTACGTGCGCGGTGTTGGCTCATGACTGTGAAATGCCCTCTAGAGACAAAGCGCCCTCGAAGTATTTTGCCTCACTGTATTGGCGCATCTCAATGGCCGCCGCGACCGCTGCCTGCAAACTACCAATCTCTGCGCCACCCTTGCCGGCCAGTTCAAACGCCGTGCCGTGATCAACCGAGGTACGGATAAACGGCAGTCCCAGCGTAACATTCACCGCGTTGCCAAAACCAAGATACTTGAGCACCGGCAATCCCTGATCGTGATACATCGCCACCACTACATCAGAAGCCGCAATCCTTGGCGGAATAAAGGCGGTATCCGCAGGCAGCGGACCCTGTAATCGCAGCCCTTCATTGCGTAATTTTTCAACTACCGGGATGATCGTTTGTTGCTCTTCGCTACCGAGGTGACCATCTTCTCCGGCGTGAGGGTTGAGACCACAGACCAGAATGCGCGGCGCATCGATAGCAAAATATTTTTTCAGATCTCGATTAACGATACGCAGGTTACCTTCCAGAATCGCTGGCGTGATCGCCGCACTGATATCGACCAGGGGTAGATGTGTAGTGACTAGCGCCACACGCAGACCTTCTGTCATCAACATCATCACTACCTGCGGCGTATCACTCTCAGCGGCCAGGAATTCGGTGTGACCGCTAAATGAGATGCCTGCGTCATTGATAATCCCTTTGTGCAGCGGCCCGGTGACCAGCGCCGAAAATGCACCCTCCATACAACCACGCACCGCCAGCCGCAGGGTGTCGAGCAGGTAGTCGACATTGGCAACATCAGGCTTACCACAGACATCAGGGTTGGGGCACTCAAGCGGCACAACCCTGATGGTGCCCACAGGCACAGTCGAAGGGGTTGCGGTCGGGTCGTATGGTTCGATGTTGAGCGCAATATTTAACTGCTGCGCGCGCACACGTAGCAACTCAGGATCAGCGATCACTACCCATTCAAGCGGTAATGACTGCTGCGCCAGCTGCACACAGAGATCCGGCCCGATACCGGCCGGCTCACCCGCAGTGATCGCAATCGGTGCCGCCAGACGAGCTTTAGTCACCAAGGCGGTACTCAACATAAGCCTCGTCACGCAGCTTGCGCAACCAGCTAAGATACTCTTCTTCGGACTTGCGTTGGTAGATCAGGTCACGCACCTTCGCATTGTTGTGCGCTTCGGTGTCATCAAACTTTCGACGATCGAGCACCTGTGCAATGTGCCAGCCAAACTGGCTCGCAAAAGGCGCGCTGACCTCGCCATCTTTCAGGCGAAAGATGGTCTCTTCGAACGGCTTCACCATCACACCGGGACCGACCCAGCCGAGATCACCACCTTGTTGCGCGCTACCAGTATCATCGGAGAAACGTTTAGCCAGCTGCGCAAAGTCTTCACCCGCCTCAATACGCGTACGCAGTTCATTAAGCTGTGCTACAGGATCAGAAGCACCTTCAACCTCAAGGTCACTCTCAGGTTTAGGCTGAATCAGAATATGACGCGCCTGTACCTGTTCGATGATGTGACGTTCAGAGTCCCGAAAATCAAACAGCGAAATAATATGAAAACCGCTGGCACTGCGTATCGGCTCGCTGACATCCCCCACCTTCATCTGCACCACGACATCGGCAAACAGCGTCGGCAACTCACCCGTTTTACGCCAGCCGAGGTCACCACCCTGCAACGCCTGACGTCCATCCGAGACAGTGATAGCGGTCTGTCGAAAATCGGCACCATTTTTCAACTCCTCTAAAATGCCAAGCGCCTTACTACGCGACGTTTTGATCTGCTCGGGTGTTGCCCCTTCAGGCAGTGAAACCAGGATATGGCCAAGGTGGTAGTCGCTGTTGATATTGCCCTGCGCCTTTTGGGTGGCGATGAAATCATCGATCTCCTGTGTCGTGACCGTGATGCGACTCTCCACCTGTCGTTGACGAAGGCGACGATTAGTGATCTCTTTGCGGATATCTTCACGGAAGACGGTAAACTTGAAGCCATCACGTTGCAGCACCTCTCGAAACTGAGCCAGCGACAGCTTATTTTGCGCCGCAATATTACTGAGGGTGCTATTGAGCGTCTCATCGTCAACCACGATGCCAATCTGCTCAGCAAGTTGCAGCTGCACCTGGGTCGTGATGAGCCGCTCCAGCACCTGCTTATTCAGCACTTCATCGCTGGGAGGCGTGATCCCCTGCTGACGTAACTGCTGGCGCACCGCGAGCAGTTCGTTCTTCAGTTCATTCTGGGTCACTACCTGACCATTAACCACCGCGACAATACGATTAAGTGGAGTGATGTCACTGTCTGCCAACACAGGCGTCACCATCACTGCCAGTGTCAGGAGTAGCGCAAAGGGTCGAAAAAATTGCCTCATGTAAAATCCGCTTGATTGTTCAGAAGAATATTAATGTTGATAGTCTAGGATACCATTTTCCAGCAGCTCATCGACGGTTTTACCCAGTTTCCCCATCCCCTTGAGTTCCAGCTGGAGAAACACGCTGCGCTCATAGGGATCCAGATCGGGCTGATTCGCCAGCTCCTTGTTGATGAAACGGTGCGCGACGAGGTGCACCTTCCAGCAGCAGGACTGGTACTCGATACCGCTAAACGATTCGATGGTCTGTTCATCCAGCAGCGAATGAGTCCAGCGTCCCACAAAATGCCAGCGACGCGTATATGGAAGCGGCCACAACATCGAGACATCGACCTGTTCCTGCGTGGTATTGCGGTAACGGTAACCTACATTGAAGATACGACGTGA
>CALZMY010000219.1 GCA_945788675.1 uncultured Gammaproteobacteria bacterium
CTGCGCAATCCTAGACCAGCAAGACACGCCTTGTGTGATGCCAGGCGTCCATTTGGGCTGCGTACCAGCGTCACTTTAATTTGTCTCTTGTTATCAACCATTAGAATTAGTCCAATATTTCCTTAACCGTTTTACCGCGCTTTGCAGCTACTGCTTCAGCATTAGTCATTTCACGTAGGCCATTGACTGTGGCACGCACCACATTGACAGGATTGGTTGATCCAATGCATTTAGCAAGAACATCCTGTACACCTAAAACCTCAAATACAGCACGCATTGCACCACCTGCAATAATCCCGGTACCCGGTGTTGCAGGCTGCATGAAAACCTTAGCGGCCCCATGTGTTGCAGTAATTGGATACTGTAAGGTCACGTCGTTTAACTTCACGTCAACCATGTTGCGGCGTGCATCTTCCATCGCCTTCTGAATGGCGATCGGCACCTCACGAGCCTTTCCGCTACCAAAACCCACACGACCATTACCATCACCAACAACGGTCAGTGCAGAAAAACCGAACTGACGACCACCTTTTACTACTTTGGCGACACGACGAACACCTACAAGCTTTTCCTGCAGATCATCACTCTTTTGAGAAGCATCAAACTTAGCCATTTCCTAGCCCTTAGAATTCGAGGCCGTTTTCACGCGCAGCTTCCGCCAACGCTTTCACACGACCATGGTATTTAAATCCGGAACGATCAAATGCAACCTTAGAGATACCCGCTGCTTTTGCTTTATCTGCAATCATTTTTCCAACTGCGGTAGCAGCAGAGATGTTGCCACCGTTACTTACATTTGTTTTGACATCTTTATCCAGCGTCGAGACGCTTGCAATAATATCGGCGCCACTGGTGCCGATCAGCTGTGCATAAATATGCCTTGGCGTACGAAAAATACAAAGCCTCTCAACACCTAGCTCTCTGATCTTCGCTCTTGTACGTCGCGCTCTACGTAAACGACCTGTTTTCTTGTCCACGCTATTCACCTATATAATTCTAAATTGGGACTTAATTATTTCTTCTTGGCTTCTTTCATGACGATATGCTCACCCGCATAACGCACACCCTTGCCTTTATACGGCTCTGGTGGACGATAGGCACGAATATTTGCCGCTGCCTGGCCTACCTTCTGCTTATCGACACCCTTAACCACGATTTCAGTCTGACTTGGCGTCTCGACTGTAATCCCTTCAGGAACTTCAAAGTTGACAGGGTGGGAGAAACCCAGGGTCAGGTTTAATACTTTGCCCTGCGCCTGCGCACGATAACCGACACCCACCAACGCTAGTTTCTTTTCGAAACCCGTGCTAACACCGGTCACCATGTTATTGACGATGGCGCGTGTCGTGCCCGACTGTGCAATGGCTGATTTCCCTTTGGCGCGTGTAGCAACTCGCAGCTCATCACCCTCTTTAACAACTTCAACGTCGTTATGTACAGAAAATGTCAGCTGACCCTTTCCACCTTTTACGGAAATGTCCTGGCCATTGATTGAAACTTCAACGCCTGATGGGACAGTAACCGGATTTTTTGCAATTCTGGACATAGCTCAACCAATCAAGAAATGTAACAAAGAACTTCGCCGCCATGACCAGCCGAGCGTGCTGCACGATCTGTCATAACACCCTTCGAGGTAGATACAATAGCGATTCCTAATCCGGCCTGCACCTTCGGGATAGCACCTTTACCTCTATATATTCTCAAACCTGGACGACTGGCTCGTTTAAGTTCGTCAATGACTGGTTTACCTTGATAATATTTCAGTGCAATTGTCAGTGACTTTTTATTATCACTTTCCTGCGTAGAAAAACTATTAATATAACCTTCAGCCTTCAGTACCGCTGCAATCGCCTCTTTCAGCGTTGAAGACGGCATAGCCACATCAACTTTATTGGTTGCTTGTGCATTGCGGATGCGTGTCAACATATCCGCTATTGGGTCGGTCATGCTCATTTATAAATCCTAACCAGTCGTTTTATTCAATAATTCTAATTCAGTCACTCAGGTATAAACCTGTGACTTACCAACTCGCCTTAACCAGGCCTGGCACATCACCACGCATAGCAGACTCTCTCAATTTATTACGGCTCAAACCAAACTTACGATAAAAACCATGTGGTCTACCCGTAATTTTACAACGTTTACGCTGACGGGTAGGACTGGCATCTCTTGGTAGCGCATGAAACTTACGTTGAGCAGCATCGCGCTCCTCATCAGAAGCATTCTGGTCTTTCATTATACGCTTCAGTTCAGCACGCTTTACCGCATATTTTTCTACAGTACGCGCTCTTTTAGCTTCACGGTTAATCATCGAAACTTTTGCCATCGCTCAGACCTCAGTTCTTAAATGGAAAATTGAATGCTTCCAGCAATGCACGACCTTCTTCATCGGTTTTTGCTGTCGTGGTGACAGTGATGTCGAGGCCACGTAAAGTATCAATTTTTTCATACTCAATTTCAGGAAACATGATCTGCTCGCGAACACCCATGCTGTAGTTACCACGCCCGTCAAATGACTTGCCGTTTAACCCACGAAAATCACGAATACGGGGGATAGAGATGGTGATTAAGCGATCCAGGAACTCATACATACGATCACGACGCAGTGTTACTTTGCAGCCAATTGGCCAACCGTCACGGATTTTAAAACCCGCCACTGACTTGCGAGCATAAGTCACAACAACTTTCTGACCACTGATTTTCTGCAGGTCATTTACTGCATGCTCAATAACCTTTTTATCACCTACCGCCTCACCGACACCCATGTTCAGGGTGATTTTCGTGATGCGAGGTACTTCCATTACGCTTTTGTAGCCCATCTTCTCAACCAGCTGATTGACTACGTTTTCGCGATAATGATTCTGGAGTCTTGCCATCTTCCTATCCAACCTTAAAATTATTAGCTATCAATGACTTCATTGTCAGACTTGAAAAATCGAACCTTACGTCCATCTTCCAGAGTCCTGATGCCTACCCTGTCAGCTTTCTTACTTGCTGGATTATACAGCGCAACATTAGAGATATTCAGGGGCATCTCCTTACTGACAATGCCACCAGCAATGCTACGATTCGGGTTAGGCTTGGTGTGACGCTTAGCCATGTTTATATTCTCGACGACAACTCGATCATCGCCGACTACTTTAATCACTGTGCCTCGCTTACCTTTATCCTTACCGGCGATCACAATCACATCATCATTTTGTTTAATCTTTTTCATCTTAATATCGTCCGCGCAATCAGCCTTATAAAACTTCTGGGGCCAATGAAATGATCTTCATAAAACGTTCTGTACGTAGTTCACGTGTCACAGGGCCAAAGATACGAGTACCAATCGGCTGCAGCTGAGCATTCAGCAGCACAGCTGCATTTGAATCAAAGCGGATTAATGAACCATCGTCGCGACGTACACCTTTACACGTTCTGACAACAACTGCGTTATACACTTCACCTTTTTTGACTTTGCCACGAGGAATCGCTTCCTTAACACTGACTTTAATAATGTCACCAACACCGGCATAACGGCGGTGTGAGCCGCCCAATACCTTGATACACATTAGCTGACGTGCACCACTGTTATCAGCAACGTCGAGTCTTGATTGCATCTGTATCATCGTTTTTCCCCGTAAACCTTATATATTCGTTTCTGCAGGCCTGGCAACTAGCCAGCAGCCTTTTCAACGACTGAGACAAGCTTCCATGATTTGCTTTTAGACACTGGTCTGCACTGCTCAATCGTTACTAAATCGCCTTCATTACATTCATTGTTCTCATCATGCGCATGTAGCTTACAGGAACGTTTGATGTATTTTTTGTAGAGTGGGTGAGGCTCTTTTCTTTCAACAAGGACAGTAACAGTCTTATCCATCTTGTCACTGACAACGCGACCGGTGACGTTACGTGATTCCTGCGCTTGCTCACTCATGATTCATTACCCGCTTTTTTCTCGTTAATTACTGTGTTGATGCGCGCAATATTTCGGCGAACGTTCTTCAGCAAATGAGACTGCGTCAACTGTCCAGTACCTTTTTGCATGCGCAGGTTAAACTGTTCGCGCAGTAGCTCAAGCTTCTCACTATTCAGTTCATTAATCGTTTTTTCTCTAAGCTCAGTCGCATTCATCACATCACCGTCCGAGTTACAAATGTTGTTTGCACGGGTAATTTTGCAGCGGCTAGCTCAAATGCCTCGCGTGCTACTTCTTCAGAAACACCTTCCATCTCATATAACATGCGTCCTGGCTGGATCTGTGATACCCAGTATTCCACGTTACCTTTACCCTTACCCTGTCTAACTTCAATTGGCTTTTTGGTGATTGGCTTGTCGGGAAAAATTCTGATCCAGATTTTACCACCACGCTTAATGTGGCGAGTCATTGCGCGCCGGGCAGCTTCAATCTGACGAGCTGTAATACGGCCACGCGTTGTCGCTTTAAGCCCATACTCACCGAAGCTTACTTTATTACCAACAGTTGCCAGCCCGCGATTGCGGCCTTTCATCTGTTTGCGAAATTTTGTCTTTTTTGGCTGAAGCATAACTACTCTTTCC
>CALZMY010000220.1 GCA_945788675.1 uncultured Gammaproteobacteria bacterium
ATGACTGGGACGGCTGGGATCTGCTGACCAAACGGATCGGTGACCGAGTACAACTGGTCGGTGACGATCTGTTTGTGACCAACACCGAGATTCTCAAAGAGGGGATCGATAAGCAGGTCGCCAACTCGATCCTGATCAAAGTTAACCAGATCGGCACCCTGACCGAATCGATTGCCGCCATCAATATGGCTAACGATGCCGGTTACACCGCTGTCGTGTCGCATCGTTCCGGTGAAACCGAAGACGCCTTTATTGCTGATCTCGCGGTGGCGACAGGTGCGGGTCAGATCAAGACCGGTTCTATGTCTCGCTCAGATCGTATCGCCAAATACAACCAGTTGTTGCGCATTGAAGAAGCGCTGGGTGATAAGGCGATTTACCCAGGACGTGACGCGTTCGCAATCTCTATTTCAGGCTAAGACTAGCGCGTCGTCTGGCGAGGCTGATCAAGGGTGGCCGTTATGGGTTTAGCAGCATGGAATATCCCGCTCCAATCTCAGGGACAGTCTGATAGACTCATGCCACCTATGAAGATCATCGTCGCCATTCTTTTTGTGCTGCTGGTACTGCTGCAAATCAAGTTGTGGAGTGGTGACGGTGGCCTTGTCGATACAGTTCAGTTACAACGTGCTGTTGATCAGCAGCAACAGGAAAACAGTGCCTTGAGTGAGCGTAACAAGGCGCTTGAAGCTGAGGTTGAGGATCTCAAAAAAGGGGTCGATGCGATCGAGGAGCGAGCACGTAGTGAGCTCGGTTTGATCAAACCAGGTGAGACCTTTTTTCAGACGGTCGATGAATAGTCTGCGTACTACCTTTTCGCTTATATCATGAGTACCGAGCCACGTTACTGGGGGGTGATTCCAGCCTCGGGTGTCGGTCAGCGTATGGGTGGAGAACTCCCCAAACAGTATCTCACGCTATTCGATAAAACCCTGCTACAACACACCATCGAACGTATGATTTCACATCCGCGCATTGCCGGTGTAGTAGTTGCTGTTGCGCAGCATGATGAGCACTGGCGAAGTTTTGAAAATAGCTTTGGTGACAGCGTGACATGGGTTACTGGTGGTGCTGAACGCTATCACTCCGTATTGAATGCGTTGCAGGCGCTGAGTCAATTTGCTGCGCTTGATGACTGGGCGCTGGTGCATGATGCCGCTCGTCCCTGCCTGCGTGCGGGTGATATTGACCATCTGATCGATGAAGCTAAAACTGGCATTGGCGGAATTCTTGCTGTACCCGTGAGTGATACAATGAAGCGCGCAAACAGAGATGGTGACATTACTGAAACCGTTAACCGCGAAGGACTCTGGCGTGCATTAACGCCGCAGATGTTTCGCATCGGTCTATTGATCGACGCCATTGAACATGCGATGACGCAGGACTTTCCCATCACCGATGAAGCGAGTGCGGTAGAATCACTCGGGCATGCACCCAAAGTGGTGGCGGGCCATCCCGACAATATCAAGATCACCATTCCGCAGGATCTGGAGCTGGCCCATCTCTACCTGCAAACACAGAAAAGCGAGACGACCTGATGAGAATCGGCCACGGTTTTGATGCACACCGTTTTACTGACGATAAAGCTGTCGTGATCATCGGCGGTGTTTCAATTCCTTATGAAAAAGGATTAGAGGCCCACTCCGATGGCGATGTGCTGGTGCATGCGCTATGTGACGCACTGCTGGGTGCGGCAGCGATGGACGATATAGGGCAGCACTTTCCCGACAGTGATCCCGTCAACGCCGGTATCGATAGCAGGATCCTGTTACGTCATATCGTTGGGCTATTGAGCGATAAAGGTCTTACCCTCTCGAATGCCGATATCACGATCATCGCACAGGCACCCAGGATGGCACAGCACATTCCAGCAATGCGCAGGCTACTGGCTGAGGATCTACAGATCGCTATCGATCGCATTAATATCAAGGCAACGACCACTGAAAAGATGGGCTACACGGGTCGTGGCGAGGGGATCTCGACCCACGCGGTTGTGCTGTTAAACGAATAGCCTGTGTCCCCAATATCTAACTGGTCTCTCGACTGGCCTCGTGCCTATGGTGAACCGCCGCTACGTGGTGTGATTCGTTCAATCCCTGAAGATTTTCAGGTCGATGAGGTGTTGGGTTTTGAACCAGAACATGATGGAACGCATGCGTTTTTAAATATACAAAAAAAGAATGCCAATAGCGAGTGGGTGGCAAAGCAGCTGGCCAGGTATGCAGGGGTACGTCAGGTCGATGTTGGATACGCCGGATTGAAAGATCGCCGTGCAGTGACCACGCAATGGTTCAGTGTCGATCTCGCCGGACGGGAAGAACCTGACTGGCATGAGTTGAAAGAGGGTGGTATTGAATTTATTGAGATCACACGTCATCGACGCAAACTGAAACGTGGAGCGCTGCAAGGTAACCGTTTCAAGATTGTTATGCGTGAAGTTGATGGCGATCTTGAGCAATTTGAAACCCGACTTTTGCAAATAATGAGCGGTGGTGTACCAAACTACTTTGGTGAACAGCGCTTCGGTTTTTATAACCTGGAAAAAGCGACGGCGATGTTTTCAGGCCAACTGAAAAAGGTACGTCGACCAGAAAAGAGCATGTATCTCTCAGCCGCACGTTCGTGGCTGTTTAACAAGATCCTCGCGGCGCGTGTTCTGTCAGGTTCATGGAACCGGGCAATGGCGGGTGACGTGATGATGCTCAATGGGACGCAGAGTATCTTTTCAATTGAAAAGCCTGATGATGAAATCAATCATCGAGTCAGCGATCTCGATATCCATCCCACGGGGGCGATGTGGGGTGCG
>CALZMY010000221.1 GCA_945788675.1 uncultured Gammaproteobacteria bacterium
TAAAGATCAGGCAAGGCATCCTCAGCCTCGAAGAACTCAACCGCATCGTCACCGCCGATTAACCCCAGGAAATTAACATGGCCACTAAAACTGCGAGCAAAGATGCCTTCATATGGGAAGGCACCGACCGAAAAGGCACCAAAGTCAAAGGTGAAACCGAGAGTACCAGTGCCGCGCTAGTGAAGGCAGAACTACGCCGACAGGGTATCATTCCCAAAAAGGTCAAGAAAAAACCAAAGTCACTCTTCGGTGGCGCTGGCAAAGGCAAAATCACCCCCAAGGATATCGCCCTGTTCAGCCGCCAGATGTCAACCATGATGGCCTCAGGCGTTCCACTGGTACAGTCTTTTGACATCATTGGTAAAGGGCATGATAACCCTGCGATGCAGAAACTCATTATGACCATCAAGGGCGATGTTGAAGGGGGTAATACCTTTGCAGACGCACTTGCCAAACACCCATTACAGTTTGATTCTCTCTACGTCAATCTAGTCACCGCTGGCGAACATGCCGGTATTCTGGAAACCCTGCTCGACAAGATTGCAACTTATAAAGAAAAAACCGAGGCGATGAAGAGCAAGATCAAAAAGGCGATGTTTTATCCCATCGCCGTTGTCGTCGTCGCCTTCATCATCACCGCCATCCTTTTGATCTTTGTCGTACCTCAATTTGAGAGTATGTTCAGCAATTTTGGAGCCGATCTACCCGCACTCACACTCTTCGTGGTCAAATTATCAGAGATTTTTCAGGCATGGTGGTGGGCGTTCGTTGCCGGTATCGGTGGTGTCGTTTATGTATTGGGGCAAGCAAAACAGCGCTCAAAAAAATTCAATGAACTACTAGATAAAATGGTACTTAAGGCCCCAATCATCGGCCCCATCATCACCAAGGCCACCATCGCCCGCTTTGCTCGTACCCTCTCCACCATGTTCGCCGCTGGTGTACCACTCGTCGAGGCAATGAACACCGTTGCAGGAGCCGCTGGCAATAGTGTTTATACCAAAGCGATTCTCAAAATGCGCGATGAAATTTCAACCGGCAACCAACTCAACGTCGTGATGTTGCAAAGCAGGCTATTCCCCAACATGGTCACTCAAATGGTCGCCATCGGCGAAGAGGCCGGTTCGATTGACAGTATGCTTGCTAAAGTGGCCGACTTTTATGAACAGGAGGTTGATGATGCAGTTGATGGCCTGACCAGTCTGTTAGAGCCGCTGATTATGGCATTTCTGGGCGTCGTTGTTGGTGGCCTCGTCATCGCAATGTATCTGCCAATCTTTAAAATGGGCTCTGTCGTATAATCTCAAAAATGCATCACCAATAAACTGGTCAAACGATAAAATCAGAGTCTGAATAAATATTATGCTACAGCTTTTTAGCGATAATCCCATTGTCTTCATCGCCGTGATTGGCATTTTGGGGCTGTTGATCGGTAGCTTTCTCAACGTCGTCATCCTGCGCCTGCCGGTCATGATGGAGAAAGAGTGGCATGCTCAATGTAACGATCTCTTTGGAAAGGCATCCTCGGATGAAGAGCAAGATGCCCCGTTCAATCTGATCACACCCAACTCACACTGTCCAAAGTGTCACCATGAGATCAAGGCGATTGAGAACATCCCCATTCTCAGTTATCTATTTCTTAAAGGGTCATGCAGCGATTGTGGTAATCGAATTCCACCGCGCTATCCCATTATCGAAGCAGTCACTGCACTACTATCAATAGCAGTGGCGTGGCATTTCGGCCCAACCTGGGAAACAGCAGCGGCACTACTGCTGACGTGGGCTCTCATTACACTCACCGTCATCGACTTCGACCACCAATTACTCCCTGACAGCATCACCCTCCCCTTTCTATGGTTTGGCCTGGGAATTAGCCTTGCCGGCATCTTTACCGACGCGGAATCCGCCATCATCGGGGGACTGGTCGGCTACCTCAGCCTCTGGTCAGTCTACATCGTGTTCAAATGGACGACAGGCAAAGATGGCATGGGGCACGGTGATTTCAAACTGCTCGCGATGCTGGGCGCATGGCTCGGGTGGCAATCCCTGCTCCCCATCATCCTGCTATCATCGTTGGTAGGTGCGGTGGTCGGCATCTCACTCATTGTGATACGCGGCCGCGATAGAAACATTCCCATTCCATTTGGCCCCTATCTCGCCACCGCAGGCTGGATTACGCTGTTATGGGGTGATCAACTAATTCAGTCATATTTGACAACGATGAGCATCTCACCCTAAATTTGACCTTTATTCAGACAAAGGCTCTATCTATTCCCATGCTGGCTATTCCCATGTTGGCGATTCTCGCACTGTCTATCCCATGTTGGTTGTAGCACTCACGGGCGGTATTGGCAGTGGTAAAACCACCGCCTGTCAGTTATTTGAAAAGCTGGGTACCCCCATCATTGATGCCGATGAAATCGCGCGCATGCTGGTGCAACCGGGACAACCCGCACTCAACGAAATTGCAAAACAGTTTGGTCGCTCTGTACTCACGACCGAGGGTACTCTCAATCGTGCAAAGCTGCGCCAGATGATCTTCAGCGATGCAGCAAAAAAAAATCTGCTCGAATCGATTCTTCATCCCCGTATCCGCGAGGAAATGGCGCATAGGATCACTCAACTCGACGCCCCCTACTGCATCGTCGCCATCCCACTACTGGTGGAGACACAACAGATGGGGATTGCTGACCGCATTCTCGTGATAGACGCCCCTGAAACAGAGCAACTCAAACGGGTGGCCCTGCGGGATAATCAATCACAAACAGAGATAGCGGCGATCATCTCGTCACAAGCAACACCCACCGCGCGCCTTGCCGTTGCCGACGATATCATCCATAACGATGGCGATCTGAAAAGGTTGCAACAACAGGTCGAGGCACACCACCAAAAATATCTCTCATTAAGCATGACCATTTAACAGTCTAATTTGCCATTCTACTTAAGGTGATAGACAATGGGGCCGATAGAGCCCTTAGCGGGACGACAAAAGTCCTTAATATTCAGCAATCTGTAAAACAAAGCGAAACTAATAGCTAGCTCAATCGGAAAAAATGAGGCAAATCACATACGAACAGCCGCTGAATGAGAGAATTCGCCTCTTTTTAAGACTCGATTTTCTCTTTCAGCAGATCGACTATACCCTACCGCGGGACTCCGCCTGGGACAGTCGTGCCACGCTCGCATCACTGCTGGATGTGCTGAATATATTCAGCCGCGCCGACCTCAAAACCGAGGTAATCATGGAACTCGAGCGCATCAGCGCAGGCCTCTCTCGACTCGAAAGCACGCCCGGTATCGATCATAAAATGCTGACACAGTTACTCGATGAAATTGACCGCCTGGTGGATCTACTGCACGGTTCTCAGGGCCAGATTGGTCATCAGCTGCGTCAAAACGAATTTCTCAGCTGTATCAAACAGCGCAGCAGCATTGCTGGTGGCACCTGTGATTTCGACCTGCCAAGTTACCACTACTGGTTAGAACGCCCGCTTACAAAACGTCAGGAAGACCTACAGCAGTGGATCTCCGGTTTCAATGACATTCGCGCTGCGATCGCGCTGATCCTGAAACTCATCCGTGACAGCGCCACCTCGACCAACGAAATAGCAGAATCAGGCTTTTTCCAACGCACGCTCGAAACCAGCGCCCCTTTTCAATTGATCCGCGTCACAATCCCGGAAAACATTCCCTGTTTCGCGGAAATCAGCGGTGGAAAACACCGCTTCACCGTGCGCTATATGAGCACCAATTTCCAGGATCGCCCGACGCAATCATCGCAGGATATCGGCTTTATTCTCACCACCTGCGCAATCTAGGCCACTAACATGATTGTCAGTTGCCCTACCTGTAAAAAAGCAGTTAAATGGTCAACCCAGCAACGTTGGCGCCCCTTCTGCAGTGAACGCTGCCATATGATCGATTTTGGTAAATGGGCAGACGAGGAACATCGTATCCCGGGGTCACCACAAATACCCGCAGAAGAAGAGACCGACGTCAACGACCGCTAACCTGCTCCACGTATAGACTGCTCCAACCCCCACAATGCCCCAATCGCCGCCACGCCCTGCGCGCCAGCCCGTTGTGCCGTCGACAGATCTTCAAGCGTCATCCCACCCAGCGCGTAAACAGGCACTGAGACCGCCCGTAACAATTGCTCAAACGGCTGCCACCCTAATGTTTTGGCACCCGGATGTGTGTTGGTCGGCATCACCGGAGACAGGACGACAAAGTCAACGCCCACTTCACAGGCATGCTTTAATTCCGTCGCATTGTGACAGGATGCAGAGAGCTTAAACTCTCGCCCCAAAGGTCGGCAACTCAGAGATAATAATTCGCTGCCAGAGAGATGCAGCCCATCGGCACCGACCTCGACCACCCTGTCTGCGCTACCATTGAGCAACAGCGTCGCCCCGAAACGGTGACACAGCGCCTTCACCTCAGAA
>CALZMY010000222.1 GCA_945788675.1 uncultured Gammaproteobacteria bacterium
CATCTGTCACCGCATTTTATGGCGATCCCAAAAAAGGTCGGTGGCTCTCTGATGCGAGTTCATCGCGATATTCGTTTTGGTAAAGACAAGACCCCATATAAAACTAACGTCGGTATTCAATTTCGCCACACTATGGGTAAAGATGTCCATGCCCCCGGTTACTATCTGCATATCTCATCGAGTGAGTGTTTTCTCGGGGTGGGGATCTGGCGGCCGGATGCGCCATCGCTCGGTAAGATTCGCGACAGGATTATTGAAAGAGAAGATGAGTGGTTGAAAGCGCGGGATTACAAGCCATTCCAGGAAAAATATCGCATCAGTGGTGAATCACTAAAGACCGCGCCGCGTGGTTTCAGCAAAGACCATCCGATGATCGACGACCTGCGGCGTAAAGATTTTATCGCGATTCATGAATTTGAGCCGGAGCTAGTCTGTTCTAAAAAATTGAAATCAGAGATGATGAAGCGCTTTGCGGTAGCGACGCCTTACATGCGGTTTCTGTGTAAAGCATTGGAGTTACCGTTTGATTAGTATGTGTTTCGTTGCACGGCTTTTCGTCATCCCGCCGCAGGCCGGGATCCAGGCTACCACTGTACCGTCAGCAACTTCTATCGTTACGATAAGAAAGGCTCAGTCGCGATCAAAAGAAATATATTTTTTATTATTCGGTGTGCTGGATTCTGGCACCTACGGCATTTCCTTTGGTCACCCCTGCCGGAATAATGGGGTGTTTGTTAACCCAAGCATCATAAAGTAATGCGCCGCGCAGACCGCCTCTTCCAGATTATCCAGCTATTACGCAAAGATCGCGTCGTCACTGCACGTGAGATTGCCGACAAACTAGAGGTCTCAGAGCGCACCATTTACCGTGACATGCAAGATTTGTCGCTCTCCGGTGTACCGATCTCAAGCGAGGCGGGTAGTGGTTATAGATTACTGCCCGGTTTCCACCTGCCACCATTGATGTTTACTGAAGAGGAGCTCTCCGCGTTATTGATTGGCGCCCGCATGGTGCAGGCGTGGACAGACAAAGGGCTTGCCTCGGCTGCAACGCAGGCGATGATCAAGATTGAATCCGCTGTACCTGAGCACCTGCGCGATGAACTGGCGCGGGAGGATATTCTGGTACCGGATTTTGGCGTCGATCCGCGTGTTTCAAAACGCCTTGCGCTACTGCGTGTCGGCATCAAGGAGCTGCAAAAGATCGAGTTTAGTTACAAACGGGAAGATGGAGAGCCATCGAGCCGCATCGTGCATCCACTGGGGTTGTTTTACTGGGGCAGGGTGTGGACGCTGACGGCGTGGTGCGAACTGCGTGATGAGTTCCGCAATTTCAGGCTGGACCGGATGACGCATGTGAGCCTGCTGGAAGAGGCGTTCGAGTCCTCGCCGGGGCGGACGTTGCAGGATTATCTGCGGACAGTTTGTGATGAGTGAAAGCGCTATGTCAGGATGTAATTTCGGTTAGGAACAGGGGAAGGTTGTGTCGCAGAATAGGAAACTGTCGGAGTTAAAAAACATCGGGAAAAAGATCGCTGCTCGTCTTAATGAAGTAGGGCTTTCTTCTGAGGATGATTTACGCATGGTAGGTGCAGTGGCAGCGCATCGGATGATAAAGTCGAAATATCCGAATGAGAGATTGCCTGTGTGTTACTACCTCTATTCTTTTGAAGGGGCGTTGTGCGATAAGCACTGGAATGAGATTGGCGAACAGAGAAAGCAGTTGCTTAAGCTTGCGATTGAGCAGGATGATGCAGAATAGAGGGTTATGATTGATGAAACGATGTGACTGGGCAAATTCAAATCCATTAGAGATCAAGTATCACGATGAAGAATGGGGTGTGCCGGTGCATGACGATCGCCTGCTATTTGAGTTGTTGATTCTTGAAGGGGCGCAGGCGGGGTTGAGCTGGTCAACCATCCTGCAGAAACGGCAGGGTTATCTTAAGGTGTTTAATAATTTTGATGCGCGAAAGATGGCGCGCTATTCCGACGCAAAAAAAGAGAAGCTATTGCAGGACCCCGGCATCGTTAGAAACAAGTTGAAAGTGAATGCGGCGGTAGAGAATGCAAAATGTTTTTTGACGATCCAAAAAGAGTATGGCAGCTTTGATGCCTACATCTGGTCTTTTGTTGGCGGCAAGCCAATTCAAAACAGATGGAAGAAAATGTCAGATGTCCCAGTGAGTACACCGGAGGCTGAAGCCATGAGCAGAGATCTCAAGAAAAAAGGGTTCAAGTTTGTTGGGCCAACTATCTGTTATGCGTACATGCAGGCGGTCGGAATGGTGAATGACCACCTGGTGTCGTGTTTTCGGTATCTGGATGTTAAGGAGTAATTAAAGTACTTCTGATTTAATGTGCTTTTGTCACTCACGTTAATTGAGATATTAGCTTTAATTTTAAGGAGAGAAATATGTCAAATACAAGCATCGGTAAAGGCCATTGTCTTTGTGGGAAGGTTAAAGTTACAGTGCCACAGATGAATCACAGTGTTGGCTCATGCCATTGCGGTATGTGCAGACGATGGACGGGTGGTCCCTTAATGGCAGTAGATTGCGGCAGTGATGTGTCGTTCGAAGGAGAAGAAAATGTTGGCGTTTATGATTCATCCGACTGGGCCGAGCGTGGGTTTTGTAAAAACTGTGGAACCAACCTGTTTTACAGGCTGAAAGAGAGTAACCAGTTTGTTATGCCTGTGGGCATATTTGACGGTGATGAAAACTTTGTTTTTGATCATCAGATCTTTATTGATGAAAAGCCAGCATATTACGGCTTCTCTAATGAAACACATAATATGACCGGCGCGGAGGTTTTCGAAAAATATGCGCCCTGAACCTTCGGTAGGATCAGTAAGTAGCCCGGATAAAGTGAAACTGTTTAGACCGAACGGCTGTTACCCATGTGTCCGGTCTAAATAACTCTGTTCCATCCAGACTACCGCCAAAGCAGTTAGAAAAAAAGTGTGAACAGTATCGAAGCATGAAAAAATATTTAGCATCGTCCAGATACATCGATTGGGATAATCCCGACATCATGGCGCTGGCCGGTTCTTTATCATCGAATGCTGATTCGGATGTGACGATCGCCAGGCACTGCTTTGAATGGGTGCGAGATAATATAAGGCATAGCGCTGATTACAAACTGAATCCGGTGACATGCAAGGCATCCGATGTTTTGGCGCATAAAACCGGGTATTGCTACGCCAAGAGCCACCTACTGGCAGCGCTGCTCAGGGCCAATGGACTGCCTGCGGGTTTATGTTATCAACGCTTGAGTGTCGCTGATGAAGGGGCGCCTTATTGTCTGCATGGTCTTAATGCCGTCTTCCTTAAAAAGTATGGCTGGTATCGCATTGATGCCCGAGGGAACAGAGAAGATGTCGATGCGCAGTTCACCCCGCCGCATGAGCAACTCGCATTCCCGATAAAGTCAGTGTTCGAGGCCGATCTGCCTGAGATATGGGTTGAGCCACTGCCTGTCGTGGTCTCGGTCCTGGAGACGCATAAAAGTTATGATGACGTCTATCGGAACCTTCCAGATGTTGAGCTAATCAAATAACCCATGAAAAAAGAAACCCTCGAAAAAATGCTTGCTAACTTCAAGGGATCAGAAGGGGGGTATCCATTTGGTCCCGATGCGCTGGTGTTTAAGGTGATGGGTAAAATGTTTGCGCTGGTATCGCAAACAGAAGAGCCAGCGAGAGTCACACTCAAATGTCTCCCTGCAGACGGGGAAATCCTCGTCAGTCAGTATGACTCAGTCATTCCTGGTTACTATATGAATAAAAGACACTGGATCACCATTTCGTTGACTGGCGAGGTGTCTGACCAGATGCTTATTGATCTGGCGAATGGTTCTTATGAACTGGTGGTGGGTAAATTAACCCGAGCAGAGAAGCAGAAACTTGGGAGTCTCTGATGATTGCTGGGTGCTATAATATGAGTGGTTGGTTATCATCGATAACAACGGAATTTAGGTTGTTATCTTAAATTCCTAAAGAAGGGCCTTTTCTGATATATGAGTGAACAACAAGTCAATAACCCCTTGCATGGCGTGACACTGGAACAGATCGTTACCAGTCTGGTTGAGTATTACGGCTGGGAGGCGCTGGGCAAGCGTATCGATATTCGCTGTTTCAATAGCGATCCTTCCGTGAAGTCCAGTCTCAAATTCCTGCGTAAGACTCCGTGGGCGCGCACGAAGGTGGAAGAGTTATACATCACCACGCAAAAGAGCGTGTGGATGAAAAAGTAGTTGACTGCTTATCTATGTCCTTAATACATAGACCCCATACTGTTCTAACTCTCCGGATATCGGCACTCAATCGTTAATTGCCAGCTCCTGGCTACTCCGACTACCCAGATGCCGGGGAAAATCCGCCATTGCAAGAAATACAAAGGTGCGGGTGCATACACATGCGTTACCTTACGCCGGCTGCAATCAAATTCAGGGCATTTTAACTGACGAATTTCTCGCCAGCGCAGGTTGCGGAGCGTTCTCGTTCTTCGGGCAGCCTCACGGCGGGCGCGTCGTCGGGTACGATTAAGCGATATTGCAACGGCTGAGCCATCAAAGTTGTTTTTACCGCAATCTAGCCCCGCGGTATAGGGTGTTATAGCCTCATTGATAATGGTCATGATCAGTTCCTCACGGAATAGTCTACAGGCTTATTGTGCAAGCCTGAACAAAGCTAGCAATAGCAGGTATAGAGCGTTACTTAATCACAAATAAACATGTGCCGCCAGACAAACAGAGAAAAATATTTACAGGCGGGTATTTTGACTGGGAAAATGGATTGATATTTGCCGTTTAATAATATGGCCCCTTAGTCACAGTTGAGCATTGCAGGATGATCAGCATGCTGTTTTATGTGAATGTCAGGTAATTATCCTATATACAATTATTATTGTTGTTACTATAGTTAATCATAGGCTCCTTAAACGTATGAGTTGTTTGGCAGGTTTCCTTTTGGGCTTAAACTAAGAG
>CALZMY010000223.1 GCA_945788675.1 uncultured Gammaproteobacteria bacterium
CGATTGATGCACCAGACCCTGCCTTTCAGAATGCAGATATATTTTATAGCTTTACTGTCGCCAATAGTGGACCCTCTACGACTAACAACACACAATTAGTCGTCACCTTCCCCGCTGGTGTCTCGCTAAGCCCTGCGCCAGGTGCATCTCCGGCAGGCTGCTCGGGTGCTGGTACTGTCACCTGTAATCTCGGCAGCATTACTGGCGGTCTACGCAAGACGATAACACTGGTCGCCATTGCCAGCTCGCAAGGCTTAATTTCGGTAAACGCATCTGCCACAAGCACTGAGACACCGATTGCTGTAACCGCCAACGAATCGACACTCATCAACCCACCAGCGACCCCAACCCCACCAGATGCTGACCTGTTGGTCACGATGGTGGATACAGCCGATCCTGTCGTCGTCGGTAACAGCGTCACTTATAACGTCACAGCGACCAATAATAATGGCCCGAATGTCGCGCAGAACGTCGTTATTACGGTCTCATTACCACCCTCTGCCGCATTTAGCACCGCATCATCGGGCTGCGCTCATAGCGGCGGCGTCGTAACCTGCAGTATTGGCACCCTAGCAGTCGGTGTTTCTGCTGGCGTCAGCATCACCGTAAGCACCTCAACCATTGGCATCATTAGTGCCTTTGCCACGGTCAGCGACAGTATTGGCAATGATCCAGCACTCTCCAATAACACTGTTTCACAAAGTACACAGGTCAACGCTTCCGGTGGCGGTACAGCAGCATCTCGACTCAACAGTGGCGGCGGTGGGAACTATGCCGTGAGTGAACTTGGCATATTGCTATTCATCACCATCATATTGTTTATCAGGCGGCGTTGGACGACGCGCTGAAACAGATTTTATGCTGAGATTCACCCATTTTCAGCACAAAAAATTCCGCTACATTTATCAGAGTAAACTGTTGGCTTGTTCAGTATATTAATATATACTGAACTGCATGGAAAAACGAAACGAAAATAAACGCTACATCACGGCTTCGCAGAACCTGCGCTCAATCTCCCATCCTTTAAGATTGGCGGTACTATGCGAATTGACCAAAGGCCCTAGAAATGTCACCGAACTACTATCAGTGACCGGGGTATCTCAGCCTAACCTGTCACAGCACCTGGCAAAACTACGTATGTCAGGGGTCGTTAATAACGAGCGTCGCAATCAGCACGTCTACTACAGCATTGCCAGTCCCTTGATTACCGACGTCATAAAGAACCTGCGCAGTATCTACAAGCTCAGCGTAAAATAAGTCGATTGGGGTCGTTCCCTGCGACTGACCCCATCACCAGACAAATCTTTACCCCAACAGCGGTAGCCAGTCATAAGTCAGATCGCCGACCACAATAAAATGTGGATTGAGCAGTGACGACTTTGTATTGTAACGCAGCGGCTGCAGGCTAAGATCCAATAATTGCCCACCTGCCTGTTCTACAATACACTGCGCCGCCGCCGTGTCCCACTCTGAGGTCAGCCCGAAACGAGGATAGATATCAGCCAATCCTTCCGCCACCTTGCAAGACTTCAAAGAACTCCCCAGCGTTAGCTGCCGATGCGTCCCTAGTCGCGCGATAAAACCCTGTAGTGCCTCACTTCCATGAGAACGACTTGTCGCAACGACTACGCAATCTGCGTCGAACGCACGCGTTTTGATCGGCAGCGGCACGCCACCTGCTGGCTGCTTAAATGCACCGCCCCCACGAACTGCAAAATAGGCAAGGCCACTCACCGGCACTACAATGACCCCGAGCACGGCTTCACCCGCCTCAATCAACGCGATATTGACCGTAAATTCACCATTACGCTTGATGAACTCTCTCGTACCATCGAGCGGATCAACCAGCCAGTATTGATCCCAGGTTGAACGGACATCAAATGGGATTTCACTAGATTCTTCAGATAAAATCGGGATATCTGGGGTCAATCTCGACAGGCCGGCAACAATTGCATCGTGGGCCGCCAGATCCGCATCCGTCAGCGGCGTCTGATCATCCTTATGCTCAACCTTAAATCCCGTTTCATAAATAGCGATGATCTGCCGCGCGGCAGCATGGGCGACAGTAAGCACGTCGGGCAGCAGCTCTGCCGCCCGATGGTGGCGCTCAGCCATCAGCCTTGTGCTTTTTCATCATCAGATCACGCACCATATAGAGCGCTGCAATACTGCGCGCTTCAGTACAATCATCACACTGCAGCAGCTCATCCAGTTGTGATAGTCGCCACGGCACCACCTCTATCGCCTCCGGCTCATCACCCGGCAATCGTTGTGCGTACAGATCCTCCGCAAGTACAATATATGTCAGTTGACTCGAATAACCAGGGGCAGATGTCAATGTTTTCAACAGGGTCAACTGCCTCGCGCCGTACCCCACCTCTTCCATCATCTCGCGATCAGCCGCCTTTATTACCTCTTCACCCCACTCAATACGCCCCTTTGGCAAGGCCAGCTCATAGCGATCGGCACCAGCAGCATATTCTCGAATCAACAATACCGTGTCAGCATCTATCATCGGCACTGCCAGTACTGCTCCCGATGAGTTATTATTAAGCCGCTCATACTGAGTGATGACGCCATTAGAAAATTCCAGCTCAATCGCCTCCACATGAAAAAGACGTGTTTTTGCTACAGTTTTAACATTCAATATTTGTGGTTTTTTAGGCATCGTTGATCCTTTATCATAGCGGCCTTGTGGTACTACAGTACCACCACGCATCGCGATTTCAACAACATAGAGCGCCAACAATGGTCAATTGGGACAATATTCAAAACGTGTTGCTCGATATGGATGGTACTTTACTCGATCTGCATTTTGATAATTACTTCTGGCGAGAGCATCTGCCGACGCGTTATGCAGAAAAACACGGCATAGCGCTTGCTGATGCGAAATCCAGTCTCTTCCCACGTTTCGAGAATGTTGCAGGCACCATGCAGTGGTACTGTCTTGATTATTGGTCTAAGGAACTTGAGATGGACATTGTCACCCTGAAAAAAGAGGTGGCACACCTGATCGCCATGCACCCCCATGTGATTGATTTTCTCCGTGTAATGCGCCGGACGGGTAAACATATAGCACTGGTCACCAATGCGCATCAGCATAGTCTATCGCTCAAGATAAAACATACCAGTATTGGTGAATACCTTGATGCCATAATCTCTTCGCATAGTATCGGCCTGCCTAAAGAGGAACCGAAATTCTGGCTCAAATTACAAAAACAACTACCATTCAAGCCCGAGTCAGCCCTGCTAATCGACGATAACATCGCTGTATTGCAATCAGCAAAGACCTTTGGCATTGCCCACCTACTTGCAGTGAAGCACCCAGACAGTAAACGCCCCGCCACTGACAGCGGTGAATTTACCGCCATCCAGAGCTTTCTCGATATTATGCCACTTAATGCAGCCTAGTAACCTACTGCTACTGCCCCCAGCGCTTGTACCTTTTTTTGCAGTATTTCAGCAGGGCATCGTAGCCATCAAAGAATAACTCGAACCCTTCTTCAGCGGACTCATCAAATTCACAGTAATCATTTGTATATTCACGACAGACCTGTGGGCGCGTATCATAAATCCCACACATACCGCCTTTTTGCAAATGGGTGCAAGGGTTGTTGATCAATAAAAACCAGCCATCTTCATCTTTGTACAACTGCACATCACGATGTGCCAGCTGCCACAACATGTGATCAAAATCCTGTTTAGAGCGGGGGGTATCGACCTGCTGTGTAATATACGTACAGCACTTTGAGTTGGTACAATAGTTACACTTGGTCTCCGGCGTCATCTCCTCCGGAATAATTGGAATCGTCTTTCTACCCATAATAACGCACTAGCCTCTATGATTTTACCGACACATTGTAATTGTGAACGAAGTCCACACAGAATAATAGCGCAACTGCGACTACATCTGCCCAAATCACAGCCGCATACAGCCATGGAAAACACGGCGTGATAAACATTCTAACCGCATTACCATGCGAAGCACGGCCGCTTATCGAACACTATCGGCTGCGCGGGAATGGACGCCACCATGCATTTCGCTGTTATCAAAATGATGATGTGCAATTAATTATCTGTGGCATTGGAAAACTGGCAGCAGCGACGGCAACGGCATACCTGGCGGCATCAGAACCACAACGAAATTATGCCTGGCTCAACCTCGGCATCGCAGGTCATGCCACGAAATCCGTCGGCGAGGTGTTGCTTGCACACAAACTCATCGATGCCGCGACTGGACAACAGTCGTTCCCTGGTATTGTGATACCGATCCCCTGTGCCAGCGAGACGTTAACCACCGTTGATAAACCCGAACAGCGCTACCGCGAAAGCACGATGGTTGATATGGAGGCCAGCGGATTTTATGCCGCCGCCAGTCGCTTCCAGAGCTGCGAGCTAATTCATGCTCTCAAGATTATTTCTGACAATCAAAGCCACAATACAGACAATATTTCAGAAAAGAGTACAACGGCCCTCATCAACGATAACATCATCACTATTGAATCAGTCATTAATGAACTACAACAGCTGGCCACAGAACTAGATAGCATCAAACAGACACCTGCGGAAATATACGCCTTTATGGAGCACTGGCGCTTTACGGCTTATCAACAAAACGAACTCCGCCTTTTATTACGACGCTGGCATGCTCTGACGCCAGCCTCGTCACCTGCCCCCCACGATTTTACTGAATATAAAAATAGCAAAGCGGTACTCATCGCCATCAAGGAGCACCTCGATGCTCAGCCAATTCGTTTTGAGGAGGCTAACAACTAATGCATCAGGTCATCTATATCGAAGAAGCCGTGGCAGATCACCCACGTACAAAATCGATCTGTGCACGCTTCCCAAAGGCGACTAAGGTCTACTGCAAACACTATGGCGAGATATTTAATCGCAAGGCGCAAAATTTCCGCCTACAAAAAAAGCAACCCGCGTTGATCCTTGCTCACAAACATAAAAATCATGTGCTTGATGCACCTGATGGCTACGGTATCGGAGGACGACGTAATTATTATTTCTCGCACATGCTCAACTGCGTCTATGACTGCCGTTACTGTTTTCTGCAGGGCATGTACCGCTCTGCCAATTATGTTATTTTTGTGAACTACGAAGATTTCCAGCAATCTATCATCAACACTGCGAATCAACATCCAGACGAAGCGCTGTGGTTTTTCTCCGGCTATGACTGTGACAGCCTCGCCTATGAACCGGTCACTGAATTTACCAAAGCATTCCTGCCCACCTTCAGACAGTTACCCAATGCACACCTTGAACTGCGCACCAAAAGCCTGCAAGTTCGCACTTTATTAAAATCAGAGCCGCTCAATAATTGCATCGTGGCCTTCAGCTTCACGCCAGAAGAGATCTCACAGGCACTGGAACATGGCGTACCCTCTGTTGAAAAACGGATCGAAGCGATGGTCAAACTACAACAACACGGCTGGCGTCTTGGCCTGAGATTCGACCCGATGATCTACCAGGAAGGATTCGAGCAGCTCTATCAACGTCTATTTGAGCAGATCTTTTCGCGCCTTTCGGCCAGCGGCATTCACTCTGTCAGTCTCGGCACGCTACGCACCCCAAAGGCGTTCCACCAGAACATGGTCAACCTCTACCCCGAAGAAAAGCTCTTCGCTGGCCGCTTTGATGAAAACCGTGGCATGATTACGTATCAGAAAGAACTCGAAGAGCAGATGACTAAATTTTGCCATGAGCAATTGATGCAATATATTCCACAGAGCCTCTTTTTTGCCTGCACTCCCTCGGAAAACCCATGAACACTAAACAGCGAAAAATTCTCATTACAGGCGCAAGCGCAGGCATCGGTCGCGCCACTAGTGAACGACTCTTGAACGATGGTTATCGTGTCATCGGAATAGCACGCGACTTCGCGAAATTCCCATGCCGTGACCAATCCTTCATACCCATTTCTCTAGACCTCGAAGCGGTCGAGTCACTCCCTCAACAACTGCAACAGCTTGCAAAAGAACATCAGGATATTGATGCGATCATCTGTTGCGCAGGACGTGGTCAGTTTGGCTCACTAGAAGAGTTTTCGTATCAACAGATTCGCTCACTGATGGATCTTAATTTTGTCAGCCAGGCCTATGTTGCACGCGCCTTTTTGCCAATCTTGAAGCGACAAGGACACGGCACACTCATCTTCATCGGTTCAGAAGCCGCGCTCAGAGGGAGCCGCAAAGGAAGCATCTATTGCGCCAGTAAATTTGCCGTGCGCGGGCTGGCGCAGGCCTTGCGCGATGAATGCAGTAAAAGCGGTGTTTCTGTCAGTATCATCAACCCCGGCATGGTCAAAACAGAGTTCTTTGACGAACTCCCCTTCACCCATGGAGAAGAGGAGGATAATTACCTGCTGCCGGAAGATGTGGCCGATGCCATTGCATTAATCATCAATGCACGTGGCACTACTGTGCTAGATGAAATAAACCTTTCGCCACTCAAAAATGTCGTACAACCTAAATCACCCAATTAGTGTTGTGCCCACTTTATTCCGGGCACGACACTGGGCACACTAAATACTACGGTCAAATTCCTTTACAAAACGCGCATCAAATTCTTCACGCGTGTAGTGATGCTGCTGCGTACCGTGATGTTCGATTTTTATACCACCTGCCAGTGATGCGATGCGGCCTGTCGTCTCCCAGTCCATCTCATTCATCAAACCATACAACAGCCCAGCACGGTAGGCATCACCACAACCCGTCGGATCTGCCAGCTGCGCCGTATTGATCGATGGAATATCGATGCGCTTACCTTTGATATAGAGATGCGACCCTTCACCACCCAGCGTCACGATCAATGCCTCGACACGTTCTGCGATCTCATGGGGTGACTTGCCGGTACGATCCTGCAACATCTGCATTTCATAATCATTCACAGTCACCCATGTCGCCTGCTCAACAAAGCGCATTAGATCTTCGCCGTCAAACATCGGCATTCCCTGTCCGGGATCAAAAATAAAAGGAACACCTGCTTCCTCAAATTCCTTCGCATGCTCAATCATGCCGTCACGTCCGTCTGGAGAAACAATACCTATTGTTGCGCCAGGGGCATCAGCGACGTGGTTTTCATGTGACATACTCATTGCACCGGGATGAAATGCAGTAATCTGATTGTCACCCAGGTCCGTAGTAATAAAGGCCTGCCCGGTATAACTATCGTTGATCACTTTGATGTAATCGCGGCTGATGCCACATTTGTCCATCCATTCCGCATAGAGGGTAAAATCACTACCCACCGTTGCCATCGGTAGCGGATCTCCACCCAGCAACTTCAGGTTATAGGCAATATTGCCGGCACAACCACCAAACTCGCGACGCATATCCGGTACCAGAAAGGATACATTCAGCATATGCACCTTATCGGGCAGGATATGATTTTTGAATTTGTCATGAAACACCATGATGGTGTCGTATGCATAAGAACCACAAATCAGTGCGGACATTTTATTTCCCTCTATTAAATTCTTTTGATTTTGATAACAATCTAGCCGACGATCACCAGCAGCCACACAACAAACATATTCACTATCGAGATTAACACTGCCGCTGAACCCACATCCTTGGCGCGCCCGGAGAGTTCATGCAGTTCACCGCCAAAACGATCAACCACGGCTTCAATCGCCGAATTAACTAACTCGACCATCAACACCAGCAGCATGCTGCCAATCAACAGCGCACATTCAACACCACTATCACCCAGCCACAATGCCACTGGCGTCAAGACAAAAAGCAGGTATAGCTCCTGCCGAAATGCCGCTTCGTGTTTGAACGCGGCCCTCAGCCCAGACCATGAATAGCCAGTGGCATCGGCAATCCGTGCTATCCCCGTTTTATTCGGTTTGCTCACGCGGCTGCCACACGATATCGAGTTCACGTGCCGCACGCACATCATCGAGTCTGCGAGATGGCAAGGTATACGGAGCCCCTTTGACCATTTCGGCCTGGGTCTCTGCCTCATGCTGGATCTTTGCCATGGCATCGATAAAGCCATCAAGTGTATCTTTATCCTCTGTCTCGGTCGGTTCGATCAGGAAACACTCTGGCACCAACAGTGGAAAATAGGTGGTGGGCGCGTGGTAGCCGTAATCAAGCAGACGTTTCGCAAAATCCATTGCGGAGACATCCAGCGTCTTCGCCTGACG
>CALZMY010000224.1 GCA_945788675.1 uncultured Gammaproteobacteria bacterium
CCTTTAAAATCAGCAAGGCTAATTTCACGCTTGCTGGCGCTAAGTAAAGAAAAGTCCGGAGCAACTTGTTGTTTTGTGAGCATGATGATTTTATCCATCTAATATAGAAAGGCGGCATTATTATACTTAATTAGTTACACCAATTAATACCCTGTTAACAGCACTTCATCGCTGGCGACCTCGGCACAGCTCCTTTATAATCATCGCTAAATTCTTCACCCATGAAGCGATTACTCACTGATGTCAGATCCTGTCAGCAAAACTGAGAGTGAACGACTGCTAAAGTTAGCTACGCGCGCCTCGGTGACAACCGCTATCATTTTGATCATCGCAAAACTCGTCGCGTACTGGCAGACCGACTCTGTGGGCATCCTCGCCTCGCTGGTCGATTCATTGATGGACGCTGGTGCCTCAATCATCAACCTGCTGGCTGTCGGCTATGCACTTGCACCACCCGATGCAGAACATCGTTATGGCCACGGGAAAGCTGAGTCACTGGCAGGTCTCGCTCAGGCGACTTTTATTGCAGGCTCAGGGCTCTTTCTAATTCTGGAAGCGATTCAACGTCTGATTACCCCTCAGCCGATCGAAGCCTTTGGTATTGGCTTAGGTGTAATGGCCTTTTCCGTTTTCGCGACGCTGATTCTGATTGCAATTCAGCGCCATGTCATCAATAAAACTCATTCTGCAGCCATTCGTGCTGATGCACTTCACTATAAAACCGACCTGCTCACCAATACAGCGATCATCGCAGCATTGTTGTTATCCCAGCTAGGCTGGCTCGGTACCGACCCACTATTTGCACTCGCCATAGCAGCTTACATCCTTTACAGCTCGTGGAAAATCGCTAGCGAGGCCTTTAACGACCTACTTGACCATGAATTGTCCGACAATACGCGCCAACAGATTATTGAGATCACAAAGGGACATCCAGACGTGCGCGGCATGCACGATTTACGTACTCGCCTTTCAGGCCGTACTGAGTTCATCCAGCTTCACCTTGAACTAGATGATGAGATCCCTCTGATTGAAGCCCACGACATAGCGGATCAGGTGGAAGCAAAGATTATCAAAACCATTCCAACGGCGGATGTTGTGATCCATCTCGACCCTGTCAGTGCGGTTGATCTCAAAACGTTACCACTATTGAAACGCACTGACCCGTGATGCGCCACCCTCAACAAACGATAACCCACTGTTATTAAATAATATATTTTCATAGATCAGATTAAACTCCAGCACCATAAAGCTAAAGTTTCCCCCTCATTCTCCGCTATCTAAAACTAACAATATAAGCCCATAACAAGCCATCGCGGAGAAAGGCAGTGACCGTAAGGTATTTCATAATGATTTTAGTGCTCATGGGGTTCACCGAGGCCACTCATGCTGGCAAGGTATACAAATGGGTGGATGAAAATGGCGCCACGCAATATTCTCAAAAACCACCCCCAAAGAGTGTAAACACCAGCTCAGAGGTCGATGTTAGCCAGCACGCAAATATAATGAAGCCGGAAAAACGTGGTAAAGATTATTTCTGTGGCGACTACAGGCTTTCAAAAATGCGTGGTAAACCAGCCAGGATCATCTCGCGCCTCCAGGAAAACATCATCAACTGGCAAAATGAAAAAGAACGCCAGTACGAACGACGCCTGAATGTCACCAAAAGAATGAATGAGAGTATTAATCGGGCGCTGGACCAGAGAATCAGAAACAATGGCCGAAGATATTCATCATCATCTTCATCCTCATATACCGACCGCCATAAAAAAGAGTTGCGTCGTTATGATCGCACCATTGCACAGATCGACTGCAAGATAAAGTGGGGGCAAACAAAACTGGACGAATACGCGGATGAGAAAAAGGTCATTGCTGAAAAATATGAATCCTCCAAAGGAATGCTTGCTGAACTACAGCAACGAAGGGTTGATGCCTGCGGTGAAGACAATCGTGAAGGAGTGATTGTCGTTGATGACCAATACAGGGCCTATCAACGTTGCGTCAGGCAGTTTGACCGGCAAATCAGACAGCTTAAACGTGATACAAAGAAAGCTGAACAAGATTACGAAAGCATTCAGGGCTGGTAGCCCCATCATTTTGCATTAATCACAAAGATGCCCATCACACTCAAGAACGCGCTGATTACTGGCATTATGCTATTTGTCGTCCTATGGGGCGGCAATTATATGTTTGCATCATCGCAAATAAGTCGGTTTGAGGCACAACATATTAAGATGGTGCACCTCGCTAGAGAGATGAACAAGATCCAGCAGTATAAATTTCTTATCAATCAATTTTATGCCATGCATCAAAGGTTCCCGGAGAACAACGAAGAACTTGATATGCCGCCTCCGGGGATGATGGGAAGTGCCAATGTCAAACATCGTACGATTGGCCCCCGGGGCATCATCAAAATCGCGTTTACTGAAACCATCGGCGAACAGGCAGCACTTACACTCATTCCCTCTCCCAACTTAGCCAGAAGAGGGTCGAGCATACAGTGGCGCTGCATTATTAGTGGGCTTGATGCTTCAGTGATCGCTCAACAAACACTGGGCACAGAATGCGAATCCCTGCCAGCAGACATTAACGTCGAAAGCCTTATTGCAAGTACCACTCCAGAAGCGAACATCGATAGCCTGATAAAAGCCGTTAATGGGCGGCGTGAATCACTGGTGAATAATTTAATTTCACAGGGCGTCGATGTAAATGATAGCAATGCCAACGGTGACACCCCCCTTAGTAGTGCCGTTGAAAATGGCGACAGCCGCATGGTTAAACTATTAATTAAGGCGGACGGAAACATCAATCAACGCGTAACAAAAAACAGAAAAACGCTATTAATGATCGCCATTGACGCACCACGAGGTAGATCATCAACGATGATTAGAACACTCCTCAAGGCAGGTTTGAATATCGAAACTCGAGATAAAAATGGGAAAACGGCCCTTATCTATGCCGCTATCAATGATGATAGTTCTACACTACGCACCTTGATGAATGCAGGGGCCAACATAAAAGCG
>CALZMY010000225.1 GCA_945788675.1 uncultured Gammaproteobacteria bacterium
CATTGGGGATGGAAAACAGAGCGGTGCTCTGGAAAAGCTTATGGCGTCTGGGGATAAAGTATCCCGTATTCACAAAAGAAACCCTTGATGTTCCTTCAGTAGATCTTGATCCGGGTAAAGAAGCCTCAGTCTTCTTTACCTATCGTTTCCAACTGGTAAATGGCAGTAATCTGGACGAGGGGACATTTATCTATTTTATGTATGATAGTTATCGTTTTTCAAAATCCCCAGCAGTCACCTCAGGTGCATTTTTAGTTCATCAACCCAGAAGTAGTATGGATATAGTGAGCCTTTCAATTGGTCGAGCATTCTAGTTTGCTTTTCACTTAAGTTTTTCCCAAACATAGTCGGAACTCGTTAAAGTTCTGAAATTTTCAGCCGTAGCATTCCCTGACAGTCCTGTGTGTAAAAATGGGCTTGAAAGTATGTTAATCAATTGAAAACTCCAGAATAGTTTGAGGGTTCCTTATGGCGTCGCAAGAGAGTGGTTCGTTGTTTGGTCATCTATCCGTCAGGGTAAAGATCAATCTGGCAGTAGCCATCATCTTTGTTTTTGTAATCAGCATGGTGACTGGATATACGGTATATGTTGAAAAATTACGAGCTCAGGATGATGCTGAAGAGCGTACTAAAGACCTGGCGACATTCTATTTTGACAGCCTCAATACCATGATGCTGACCAGCACCATGGATCAACGCAGCATCCTGCGAAATAAAATTCTCAAGCGTAATAACGTTGTCGATGCACGAGTGATTCGTGGAGAACCCGTTATACAGCAGTATGGTCCAGGTTTTCCAGAAGAGGCACCTGTTGATGAGTGGGATAGGCGCGCGCTCCAGGGTGAAGCAATTATGGAAATGCAGCGCGGCGAGGATTTCAATAAAGGTTTAGACGGGAGAGTAATGACCGTTTTGACCCCTTTTCGGGCGACATCAGCCCAGAATCCTGGTGATGTGAACTGTCTGGCTTGCCATAACGTACCTGAAAATGCTGTAAATGGAGCGATACGAGTCAGTTATTCGCTAAAGCATATGGATGATATGATCGCGGCAGATGTGCGTACCCAGGTCCTGGCAAATATCGGTTTGATGATTGTTGGACTATTATTGGCCAATTTTCTATTGGGTAAATGGCTCTCGATCCCACTGAAGCGTGTCATGGATACGGTAACCAAGCGAGCTGGCGGAGACACTTCGGCGCGTGTAGAGGTAAGCGTGCAGGATGAAATCGGCAAGCTTGGTAGTGCATTTAATACAATGGCTGACAATGTGGATGGTGCTAGTCAGCAGCAGCAAATGCAAGCTCAGCGTGAACATGAGGCCGCTGAAGCGCTTAAGGAGAAGGTTAATATCTTGCTGGACTTGGTGAATCGTGCAGGAGAGGGAGATCTAACGGGTGTTGTGACTTTTAGTGGTGATGATGCAATTGGTTCACTCGGTTCAGGGTTGCAATCCATGGTTCATAATTTGAGCGAGCTAATGGAAGAACGCCGTACTGCCATGGAAGATCTCGAAGAAAAAGTTGGAGTGATGGAGGCCGTGGTGCAACGAGCCGCTGAGGGTGATCTTACTGGCGAGATTGATATTAGCGGTGATGATGCGGTTGGCAGAATGGCACAAGGTATTCAGGCGATGATCAATAGTCTCAATGGACTTGTTTCGCAGGTTCAGCAATCAGGCATTCAAGTGACATCCTCTTCAACTGAAATAGCGGCTTCGGCGAAACAACAAGAGGCAACGGTAGCGGAGCAGGCTGCCACCGTTAACGAAATTGTGGCGACGGCTACCGAAATCTCTGCGACAGGAAAAGAGCTGGTCAATACAATGGATGAGGTGGCTGGAGTAGCATCGGGTACTGCTGAGGCTGCAGCAAATGGGCATACCGGGCTGGTGAGTATGGAGGATACGATGCACTCAGTGGTTGGCGCATCGAATTCAATCGCATCAAAACTTGAGGTGTTGAGCGAAAAGGCGGGTAATATTAATTCGGTTGTTACCACTATTACAAAGGTTGCTGATCAGACCAATTTATTATCACTGAATGCGGCTATTGAGGCAGAAAAAGCGGGTGAATATGGCGTCGGTTTTGCCGTGGTAGCGACTGAGATTCGACGTCTGGCTGATCAGACCGCGGTAGCTACGCTTGACATTGAACAGATGGTTCAGGAGATGCAGTCAGCCGTATCTGCCGGTGTGATGAGCGTTGAAAAATTTTCGAACGAGGTGAAAAATAGTGTTGATGATGTGCGTCAGGTTGGGGCGCAGCTTGCACAAATTATTGATCAGGTGCAGACATTGACACCTCGTTTTGAGATTGTACATGAAGGCATGCATATGCAGTCTGAAGGCGCTGAGCAGATCAAGCATGCCATGATTCAGTTAAGTGAATCATCACAGCAGACGGTAGAATCACTGCGCCAGTCAAATAGCGCGATTGACCGTTTGAATGATGCTGCTCATGGACTTCAGGGTGGCGTATCTCAATTCAAGATTGATTCCTGATGCTTTTTGTTCTCTTTCATGTGGGTGAAGACCGTTATGTAGTCGATGCCCAAAAAGTAGTCGAAGTCGTGCCACTGGTTAAGTTGAGTAATTTCTCCAATGCGCCCGACTATATAGCGGGATTGTGTAACTATCGCGCGCTTCCTGTCCCCGTGGTGGATGTACGGTACTTGCTAGATGGAACCACTTCAAAGCAGGTTATGAGTACGCGGATTCTTCTGGTTAAATATTTGGGATATGCAGGGCGTGAGCACCTACTTGGAATGATTGCTGAATATGCGACCGAAACTATTGTACTCGACGAGGGTCGCTTTCATCAATCTGCATTGAAGTCATCAGAGGAAAGCTATGTTTCGAATATTATGACTGATGCTCAGGGTGTTATTCAGTGGATGGATGTAGATCGACTGCTTTCTCGGCGTGATTGCGATCTTCTTTATGGTAGTCCTGATGAAGCGGATGAGTGATGTACAAGAAGATAGAGACATTGCTAAAAGAAAAAATTGGGCTTGATGTCAATACAGTTGGAGTGGCATCTGTTCAAAGTGCAATTAAACGTTGTTTGGAGGGTTATAGTTACAAAGATCTAGATCATTATCATCAGGTTTTGCTTGATTCGGAAGCTGAGTTGAGACGCCTGGTTGAGGCCGTTGTAATTCCTGAGACCTGGTTTTTCAGAGACGATGTCCCATTCGATGTGTTAGCCAGTAATATAAATAGTAACTGGTTAATGCCTGAGGATAGTGCCCGTACACTTAGAATTTTGAGTATACCCTGTTCTACCGGTGAAGAGCCGTACACCATTGCTATGGCACTGGATAAAATAGGTTTTCCTGTTGAGCGTGTGCAGATTGACGCCATTGATATTAGTCAACATTCACTTGATAAAGCAAAGAGAGGTGTTTACCGGGATAACTCTTTTCGCAGTACAGACCTTTCATTTCGTGATGTTTATTTTACAAAGCTTGCTGATAGCTATCGACTGAAGAGCCGTATCAGGAAGCGGGTAAATTTTCGACAGGGAAATTTACTAAGGGATGACTTTTCAGAGATGAAAGATAGTTATGATGTGATCTTTTGTCGGAATTTACTGATTTATTTTGATAGTAAAGATCAGCAGTTGGCTGTGCGTAAGCTTTATGACCTGTTGACACCCGAGGGTGTGTTGTTTGTGGGGCATGCAGAAGCGAATAATAATGTTAATCAACTGTTTCGCTCATTGCGTTTGCGCGGTTCCTTTGCCTTTGTTAAAAAACGCGAATTCAATGCCTCTGAACCTGATAATTATGACACGAAGATTGCTGAGTTTTCTAAAAAACATAGCGCAATGCCCTCTATTGGGGGTAAAAAATCTAGTTTGAGTTTAGTGCAGGGAGCGAGCGCTGCTGATAGCAAGCCATTTTCTACTTATATGGTGCGTAATAAATTTGATGACGAACTTGACGAGCATGTGCTTGTTTCAAAAGCGCGTCAATTTGCAGACGAAGGTTGTCTTGATGAGGCAGAAAAAATTTGTCAGCAGGTGCTTGAACGCTTTAGTAGTGCTGACGCATTCTATTTAATGGGGGTGGTGTATGAAGCATCAAATCGCTCTGGCATGGCTGAATCAATGTTCAGAAAGGCTATCTATTTAGTGCCTGATCATACAGAGGCTTTGGTTCACCTTGCTTTACATGTTGAGCGTCATGGTAGTGTTGATGAGGCGCTTAGTCTTAGACGGCGTGCTGAACGGGCTGGGCTATAATGAATGTCTGGTATAGGTGTTTTAATGGGTGAGCAGGTAGATAACTGCTGGTCAATCATCGGCGTCTGGAGTAAAGGTGATGAAAAGTGCCCTCGTCTTGAAGATGTGTTGCATTGCCGTAATTGCGAGGTGTATTCGAGCGCTGGACGTAGCCTGCTGACACGTGCGATTCCTGAGGATTATCAGGAATCCTGGACCGTATTACTGGCCAGGGAGGAGGTCAACAAGAGTAATGATTCACTATCAATAGTGGTGTTCAGACTGGGTGATGAGTGGCTTGGGCTACCAACAATGATTGTCAAGGAAATATCTGAGATACGACCAGTGCATGGAATTCCAAATTCTAAGAGTGCGGTGGTTAAAGGGTTGGTGAATGTCAGAGGTGAGCTTAAATTATGGGTGTCAATGGGGACGCTGCTTTCAGTTGATAAAGGCGAAAATTATAATTTCACCGAACTGCGAAAAAGTTTTCTTGAACGGTTGGTGATTATTGAAAAAGATGGCGATCAATTTGTATTTCCGGTGAGTGAAATTATCGGGACACATCGTATTTGGAAAGATAGTATTCGAGATGTGCCAGCCACCGCTGCTAATTCTATGTATTCACACCTTGCTGGATTGTTTGAACTTGATGGTCGACATGTTGGAGTGTTAGATCAGGAGTTGTTGCTTAACTCACTGCGGAGAACTCTCGTATGAGTAGTGATCTGAGTGGTTTCTCAATGTTGGACCTCTTTCGTACAGAGGCTGAAGGGCAGTTGTCTCTGCTTACTGATGGACTGCTTGTGATGGAGCAAAATCCATCTGCTACGGATAATCTTGAATCAATGATGCGTGCCTCTCATTCGATTAAAGGTGCTGCGCGGATGGTGGATATTGACCCCGTAGTGCGTATTGCTCATGCGATGGAGGACTGCTTTGTTGCGGCCCAGAAAGACGAGCTGGAGTTGATTAGCGTCGATATAGATGTGTTGCTTAATGGCGTCGATATGATGGGGCAAGTGTCGAAGCTAGAGGAATCAGAACTTTCATCATGGGCAGACTTGAACCGAACTATGCTTGATTCGCTGGTATTGGCCATTGAAGGGATATTAACTGGTGAGAGACCGCCGGCAGCGGTTGTCTCTGAGGGTGTGAAGGCTGCTGATGTAGGAAATGAGCGGAGAATAAATAAAGATATTGTTGATGATGAGGTATCAGTATCTGACTCTTCTGCGATAGTCTCTGAGAAGTTAGAAGCGAAGCACTTGGCAGTAGAAAATCCACCGAATAAAGCGGTCTCACTGGCAGAAGTAAAAGAGCGTGTCTTGCGTGTCAGTACCGAACGCATGGATAAACTGCTTGGATTGGCGGGTGAAGCGATGGTTGAGGCGCGTTGGTTGCATCCACATATAGAGGCGATGCAACGTTTTAAGCGTTTCCATTTCGACCTGGTGGGCGATCTTGATAATTTGCGTGAAAAATTTAATGAGGCAGGTATTGACCCTATAGTAGAAAGCACGTTAATAGAATTGCAACGTAAAGCTGTGAAGCAACGTGAGGCGCTGTCGGATCGACTTGTTGACCTGGAGAATTTTGATTACCGCACGGCGAACCTTGCAGGAAGACTACATCGTGAAGTGCTGGCAAGTCGCATGCGCCCTTTTTCTGATGGTGTCGATGGTTTTCAGCGTATGGTGCGTGATGTCGCACGTTCGCTGGGCAAAGATGCCCGGCTTGAAATTACCGGAGTGACGACTCAGGTTGATCGTGATGTGCTGGAAATGGTGAAGGCACCACTCAACCACATATTGCGAAATGCGGTAGATCACGGCATTGAGATGCCAGATATTCGTACTGGAAATGGCAAACCTTCACAAGCTATTGTAAAGCTCGATGCTCGTCACCGTTCGGGAATGTTGTTAGTGACGGTAGAGGATGATGGGTGTGGTGTTGATCTTGAAGTGCTTAAGCAGAAAATCATTGAGCGTGGCTTGAGCAGTGAAGAGATGCTGGCGCAAATGAGTGATATGGAATTGCTAGAGTTTCTTTTTCTGCCGAGTTTTAGTACTCGCAGTGAAGTGACTGAAATATCTGGACGTGGTGTAGGACTCGATGTTGTACACGATGCGGTTAAGGAGATGCGAGGGGTGGTAACGATAACTTCTAAAGCAGGTCAGGGGACCTGTTTTCAGATGCAGTTGCCGTTGACTTTATCGGTAATTAGAACGCTGTTGGTCGATATCGGAGGTGAAAGCTATGCCTTTCCTTTGGCGCGAATCGATCATTTGCTTAAGATTGAAGATGAGCAGATTGAAGTCGTTGAAGATCATCAGTATATCACATGGAATGATCGCCATATTGGCCTGGTTTCAGCCTCCCAGGTATTTGGTGCGGACCAGTCTACTGCAAAGAGAGAGCAACTGTTTGTTGTGATTCTTAGCGACAGGCATGGCCAGTATGGGGTGATTGTTGACGCTTTTCTTGGTGAGCGTGAGCTGGCGGTTCAGGTAATCGATCCTCGTCTGGGTAAGGTTAAGGATGTCAGTGTTGCTGCATTACTTGATGATGGTTCGCCGACATTGATTATTGATGTGGATGATATGGCGCGCTCGATTGCTAAGTTAATTTCAAAAGGCCGCATAGATAAGATAAGTGGAGACAATATTGCTGATGAAGGTATCAGTAAACGGGTGTTGGTAGTTGATGATTCAATTACAGTACGAGAGGTCGAGCGAAAAATGCTTGAGGCCTATGGTTATGAAGTAGATGTTGCGGTTGATGGTATGGATGGCTGGAATGCAGTCCGCAGTGGCGATTACCGACTGGTCATTACTGATATTGATATGCCGAGGATGAACGGCATTGAACTGGTGCGCATGATAAAACAGGATGATGCATTGCGTAATATTCCTATCATGGTGGTTTCGTATAAGGATCGTGAAGAGGATAAGCTGCTAGGGCTTGAAGCTGGCGCAGATTATTACCTCACTAAGGGTGGGTTTCATGATGAGGCGTTGCGTGAGGCCGTGGTAGATTTGATTGGAGAGGCATGATGAGGATAGCGATCGTTAATGACACGATGATGGCTGTGGAAGGTTTGAGACGATTGCTGGTGACGGCGACTGACTATGAGCTGGCATGGGTGGCGGTGAATGGCGAAGAGGCGGTAAAGCGTTGTCAGGATGATGTTCCTGATCTGATTCTGATGGATCTGGTTATGCCGCTATTGGATGGAATTGAGGCAACCCGTAGGATTATGGGTGCGACGCCGTGCCCGATTCTGATTGTCACAAGCTCGGTCGAAGGTAACAGTGCGATGGTGTTTGAGGCGATGGGTGCTGGCGCACTGGATGTGGTGAAAACGCCTGTATTGAGGGGCGCTGGGGATGTTAAGGATAATATTGCACTGCTACATAAGATCAAGACCATAGAGAAATTAACGAAGCCTATTCCATCGCGTCATGTAGCAACATCACTGCCGCAAACTTCATTTTCGGCTTTACATAAACATCAGTCGTTAGTGGTGATAGGCTCATCTACTGGAGGACCACCAGCATTGGCTAATATATTAGCTGATTTTCCTGCAGATTTTTCCGCAGGTGTCGTTATTGTTCAGCATATTGATGCGCATTTTTCCGTTGATTTAGCTGCGTGGCTTGATACTCAATGCAAGTTGCACGTTAAAATCGCAGAAGAAGGTGATTGTGTATCGCCTGGTGTCGTTCACCTTGCTTCGACAAATGATCACCTGGTGATGTCATCCAGTGGTAGCCTGGCATATACTTCGGAGCCAAAAGAGCTGGTATATCGCCCTTCTGTCGATGTCTTCTTTGAGAGTGTTGCAGCGCACTGGGGTGGAGAAGTTACAGCAGTATTGTTGACGGGGATGGGACGTGATGGTGCTGCGGGGCTGTTATCATTGCGTCAGAAAGGTGTGTTTACCATCGCGCAGGATGAGGAGAGTTGTGCTGTGTATGGAATGCCAAAGGCGGCAGTAGCACTAAATGCAGCAGCGAAAGTTCTACCATTAGAGCGTATCGGGGCGATGTTACTCAAACAATATCGCAAAGTGACATTATGCTGAACATGGAATTGAGGCATGAACGAAGCTAACAAGTCATTAACAGATGGCAATATGACCGACGCCATTGTTGTATTACTGGTTGATGATCAGCCGATGGTGGCTGAAGCGATTCGGCGCATGCTTGAGAATGAAGACGCAATCATTTTTCACTATTGTAGTGATCCGAAGAAGGCTGTTGATATGGCAGTTGAGGTGCAGCCGACAACGATCCTGCAGGATCTGGTGATGCCAGATATCGATGGAATGACGTTAGTACGTATTTATCGCAATCATCCCATGCTGAAAAACACTCCGGTGATTGTGCTCTCCAGTAAGGAAGAGCCAAAGGACAAGAGTGAGGCTTTTAGTAATGGCGCAAGTGATTATCTGGTTAAGCTACCGGATCAGATTGAGCTGGTTGCGCGGATAGAGGCGCACTCACGTAGTTTTGTGGCGCAGCAGCAACGTGATCAGGCCTTTCAGGAGTTACATGAGCTGCAAAAGAAACTGGAGGAAAGTAACATCGAACTTGAACGGCTTTCTGCCATTGATGGTTTGACTGGCATTCCAAATCGGCGCTCGTTTGATGAGTACATCACAAAGGAATGGAGTCGTGCGGTTCGTGAAGAGACCTGTCTTGCATTGCTGTTGATCGATATCGATTTTTTCAAGAAATATAATGACGGTTATGGCCATCAGGGTGGCGATGATTGTTTGCGTAAAGTTGCGACTGCACTGGCCGAGACGATGCGTCGATCTTCCGATATGGTAGCGCGTTATGGCGGTGAAGAATTTGGCGTGATCCTGCCCAATACCGATATTGATGGTGCGATGGTAATCGCTGAAGAACTGCGTCTCGCAGTTGAACAGTTAGCACTAAAACATGAGTTTTCTGATGTTGGTGGCATTGTCTCGATCTCGCTCGGTGCGGCAGGGATACCTCCGAGGTGTGGAGAAAATTCAGCCAGTTTGATAGCGTTGGCGGACGGGGCACTCTATGAGGCAAAAGAGGAAGGGCGTAATCGCTGCTGTCGTGCAAAGCAGGATGTTGGTGATCAATGTGGCTAGTTGGGCTCTAGAGTCATTATCACGTAATATTTAATCGTGGCTTTTCTCTTCGTTTACCACGCGTAGCTCGGGATAGATTCGCGCTGTTTTGACAGTATTATCCGCGATTTGCACGATCTCGATTGGATAGCCTGCAATACGCAGGCTGGTGCCGGGGACAGGGATCGATTCTAGATAGTCTGTGATCAGTCCATTCACCGTTTTGGGGCCATCGGTCGGAAATGCCCACTGCATGTTACGATTGATTTCACGTAGGTTGGCGCTGCCATCGACTAGATAGCTACCGTCTTCCTGTAGATGAATGTCCTTGATCGTGGTGGCAACATCAGTGGTAAATTCACCCACAATCTCTTCCAGAATATCTTCTAGTGTTACCAGTCCTTCTATGTCGCCATATTCATCAACGACCAGGCCGATGCGTCGTTTCTGACGCTGAAAATTCAGTAGTTGAGTATTGAGCGGTGTTCCTTCGGGCATGAAGTAGGGTTCTTTTGCAATGGTGAGTAGCGTTTCTTTAGTGAACTCTTCCTTGTGAATGTAGGGGAGCGCATTGCGTACGTGCATAATGCCGAGCACGTTGTTTATATTTTCACGATAGAGTGGCAGTCGAGTGTGCTGGCAGTTGGTCAGGAGTTGCACGATCTCACTGACGTCATCGTCGAGATCAATACCGACGATCTCATTGCGCGGCACCATGATGTCTTCGATTGTTACCTTCTCGAGATCTAGTATGTTGAGTAACATCTTCTGATGACGCTGCGGGATCATTGCGCTCGCCTCGTTGACCACTGTGCGCAGCTCATCCTGGGTTAGCTGTTGTAGTGCATCATCATTGGGTGAGACGCCGAGCAGTTTCAGCAGACTGTTGGCAATGATATTGATGGTCCATACCATCGGGTAACAGACGATTAGCAATGGTTTGAGAATCAGTGTTGCCGGGAAGGCGATATGTTCTGGGTTGAGCGCTGCCTTGGTCTTGGGGGTGACCTCAGCAAATAGTAGAATGACCAGCGTCAGTATCCCTGCGGCAGCAGCGATCCACGCCTCACCAAAATATTTGATTGCGATGATCGTAGTGATTGAGGAGGCGAGAATATTAACAAAGTTATTACCCAGTAAGATCAGCCCGATGAGTCGATCGGGCCGTTCTAGCAGTTTCTGGGCGCGCTTTGCGCCGGGGTGCCCGGTCTGAGCAAGATGGCGTAGACGATAGCGGTTGAGGCTCATCATCGCTGTTTCAGAAGCGGAGAAAAAGGCCGAGATGACCAGCAGCAGAAATAGCAGGCTGAGTAGCGTGATTAATGAAATATCATCCATGATATATCGTTCGCGAGCGGTGCCTGTTTGAGATGGTGAATCGAGATTCCATCGGGTTACTTGAGTACCACTTCAAGTACAAGTTTGCTTCCAAGGTAGGCCAGCAAAACAGCGGTGAACCCGCCCAGTGTCCAGCGAATTGCCTTTTTCCCACGCCAGCCATGTTGCCAGCGGCCCCAAAGCAGGATTGCGAAAACAGTCCATGCGGTGATAGAAAAGACGGTCTTATGCGCTAGATGCTGGGCAAACATGTTTTCAATGAATAGCGCACCGCTGATGAGTGACAGGCTATAGAGCAGAAAGCCGAGTCCAATCATCTGAAACAGCAGCGTTTCCATTGTTTGCAGCGGTGGCAGCGTACGAATGAAGCCGCCTGGATGTTTATTATGCAGGTGGCGGTCCTGAATCGCCAACAGTACCGCCTGCACTGCCGCGATGCTCAACAGACTATAAGCGATGATAGAAATCAGGATGTGGGCGCCAATCTGGGTCTTACCCGCTTCGGTGATGTAGTGTTCGGATGGAAAGACCAGCACGAGAGAGATGGCAAGTGCCGCTAATGGCAAAATAACAATGCCGAGGTTTTCCACCGGCTTGGTGAGCGCGGCTGTCAGCAGGATGAGCGCGATCAACCATGAGAGGAGCGAAACGGCGTTGAAAAAACCAAAATTGATCCCTTGTGGGGTGAACATATTGAAGGCCAGCACAGTAGCGTGCAGTGCTATGGCGAGCAGGCCTAGCAGGATCAGTCTGGTCTTGTTGTTAATCTCAAGCTTCTTTGTCAGGCGCATTGCCAGCAGGGTCGCGGTAACGAGGTAGCAGGCAATGGCGGCGAAACTGATAATTGTATTACTCATATTGGGTCAGGGTTTTTCATTAAGGCCGAATGATGACACAAGCCATGAAGTCATTGAAGAGATGTTTTTGTTAAATATTTAACTTAATGGACAAATTTCGCTTAAAAGATAAATGAAAATGTCGATAGATATGATAGTGTTGCGGTGTCATAGTGCACCGTTACACACCATGTTAACACCATATCTACGTTGATACATGGGGTGTTAAGCGTTTTTTGAAGTAGATTTGAAGTGAAATGGCTGGGTGATTTCGCAAAATGTATTTAAATGCATGACTCGGAAGTCGGTAACCTGGCGTGGATTTGTCTTGCAAGCGTGCTGAAAGCGTAGATATTCAGGAAATATAGAATGAAATTGCGTGTACTGGGCTGTAGCGGTGGCATAGGGGATGGTTTGAGGACGACCTCGCTGCTGATTGATGACGATATATTGATTGATGCCGGCACCGGTATTGGTGAATTGACGCTTGAAGAGATGGCGAAGGTGCGTCACGTCTTTGTGACCCACTCTCATCTGGATCATATCGCCTGCCTGCCGTTGATGGTGGATAGTATTTTTGATCAGCTTAAGCAGCCGATCGTGATTCACGCCCAGGCACCGACTATAGAGGTGTTGAAAAAACACATCTTTAATTGGGCTGTCTGGCCCGATTTTGCCAAACTACCCACGCCTGAAATCCCCGTGATGGCCTATGATGTTCTGTCGCCAGGCGAGACCTGTGAGCTTGAGGGGCGTTCGCTGGAGATGGTTCCGGTTAACCATATCGTTCCTGCAGTGGGTTACCGTGTTGCCTGTGATAGCGGGGTATTTGCCTTTACCGGCGATACTGTGACCAATGACACCTTCTGGGCGGCGCTTAATGCCCACGACAGGCTTGACCTGTTGCTGGTAGAGTCCGCCTTTAGCAATAAAGACAGGGCGCTGAGTCTCAAGGCACGCCACTACTGTCCTTCGTTGCTGGCGGAGGATCTGATAAAGCTTAATCACACACCGGAGATCTTTATCACTCACAACAAGCCAGGAGAGGAGCAGCGGATTTTTGATGAGTGTCAGGCGCTGATGCCGGAACGTAATCTGAAACGTCTACTTGGAAATCAGGTGTTCGAGCTGTAATTTATTCCTGGACGGCAGCCTGCTCTGGTTGCGCCTGCTTATCTCTGGTCAGTGAAACGTGTATCATTGGCTGTCTGTACCAAATTCCATAAATTAGTGAGTTAGAGAGTTTTCGATGTTTGATGGCTTAAGTGATCGCCTGGGTCGTACCCTTAAAAATGTCCGTGGTCAGGGGCGGCTGACCGAAGATAATATCAAAGATGCGTTGCGTGAAGTGCGCATGGCACTGCTGGAGGCCGATGTGGCGCTGCCGGTCGTGCGTGAGTTTATTGCGCGTGTTAAGGAGCGGGCGATTGGCAAGGAGGTGTTGCTGAGCCTGACACCTGGGCAGGCGTTCATCAAGGTTGTCAGTGATGAATTGACTGCGACCATGGGCGATGCGTGCGAAGAGCTTAATCTCAGTATGCAGCCACCGGCGGTGATCTTGATGGCGGGGCTGCAGGGGGCGGGTAAAACCACCACCGTCGCGAAACTCTCGCGCTTTTTGCAGCAGAAACAGAAAAAGAGCGTGATGGTGGTGAGTGCTGATGTCTATCGTCCGGCGGCGATTCAGCAGTTGCAGGCGCTGGCGGGAGAGGTGGGTGCGACATTTTTCCCCAGTGATCCGTCACAAAAACCGGTCAAGATTGCCAGGGCAGCGATCAAACAGGCTAAAAAACAGTTCATTGATGTTGTGATTATCGATACCGCCGGGCGGCTGCATGTTGATCACGAGATGATGGATGAGATCAAGGAGGTGCATGCGGCGGTTGAGCCGATTGAGACGCTGTTTGTGGTCGACAGCATGACCGGACAGGATGCTGCCAATACCGCTAAGGCCTTCAATGATGCGCTGTCGTTGACCGGCGTGGTGCTGACTAAGACCGATGGTGATGCGCGAGGTGGTGCGGCGCTGTCGATTCGCCAGATCACCGGCAAACCGATCAAATTTCTTGGTGTCGGTGAGAAAAATGAGGCGCTGGAGTTGTTTCATCCGGATCGTGTTGCATCGCGTATCCTCGGGATGGGCGATGTGCTGACGCTGGTCGAAGAGGCCGAAGGTAAAATCGATCGCGACAAGGCGGAAAAATTTGCTAAAAAGATGAAGCAGGGCAAAGGCTTCGATTTAGCAGATTACCGCGATCAGCTGCAACAGATGAAGGGCATGGGAGGTGTTGCGGGCCTGATGGACAAGATTCCCGGGCTTTCTGGTATCCCGCAGGAGGCCAAAGGGCAGATCAATGATAAGCAGTTTGATCGTGTCGAGGCGATAATCAACTCGATGACGCCGCATGAGCGTAGTCACCCCGATATCATCAAAGCCTCGCGTAAGCGCCGTATTGCAGCAGGTTCCGGGGTGCAGGTGCAGGACGTCAATCGCATGCTGAAGCAGTTTACGCAGATGCAGAAGATGATGAAGAAAATGTCCAAAGGTGGCATGGGTAAGATGATGCGAGGCCTCAAGGGGCAGCTTCCTTTTTAATAAAATCAGCGAGTTGTGGTTGCTTTTACGCTGTATAAACCAATCTGCAGTGTTGTCATCGGGCGGTGGCTGATGTAAATCACCTTCGTAATGAAATTAGACTTTCCTAAGTGTGTGGTTTCACGTAAAATGTCGTCCTTTTCCGCCTCCAGGTAAAGTATTTGGGGGCATATTTGCGACAGAACAAGAGGACATAAGTTACTTATGGTAACGATACGTTTAGCACGCGGTGGCGCCAAGAAGCGTCCTTTCTACCACATCGTGGTAGCAGATAGCCGTAGAGCCCGCGACGGTCGTTTCATTGAGCGCCTGGGATTTTTTAATCCCGTTGCCCGAGGAAACGAAGAGAAATTGAGACTCGATAACGACAGGCTGAACTACTGGGTTTCCCAGGGTGCACAACCGTCTGAGCGTGTTTCAAAGCTGGTTAAATCACAGGAAGCCGCCTAAACAGAGGCAGTGCCTGATATGAGCGATCGATCAGCGGTTTTGGTCGGCCGTATTTCAGGCATTTATGGTGTACGTGGTTGGGTGAAGATTTTTTCCTATACCGAGCCACGGGAAAATATCCTCAGCTATCTGCCGTGGCAGGTAGGCTCCGAAGAGGGCGGGTGGCGAACGATGAAAGTAGTGGATGGTCGTCCGCAAGGTAAAGGGATTGTTGTACATCTCGAAGGTTTTAATGATCGTGATGTGGTGAGGTCGTTGATTGGGCTGGATATTAAAGTCAATCGTGATCAGCTCCCGAAGGCTGCTGCTGATGAGTACTACTGGGCTGACCTGGTAGGATTGCAGGTAGAGACCGTGAATGGTGTTTCACTGGGTAAGGTGGATCACCTGTTTGATACCGGTGCCAACGATGTCGTCGTGGTGCAGGGGGATCGTGAACGCTTGATCCCGTTTGTTCGAGGAGATGTTATTACCAATATTGATCTTGAAAAGGGGTTGATGTTGGTTGATTGGGACCCGGAGTTTTAACGGTGCGAATTGATGTGATCTCGTTGTTCCCGCACATGTTTGATGCGTTGACGCAGGATGGGATTACCGGCAGGGCGGTTGAGCGAGGGTTGTTGCAGTTAGCGGTAACCAATCCCCGGGATTTTACCACTGACCGCCACCAGACAGTGGATGACCGCCCCTATGGCGGCGGCCCTGGCATGGTGATGATGTTGCCGCCGCTACGTGATGCGATTAACGCGGTGCGAGAGGCGCAAGCAGCGATGCCAAGCGATCAGGGTGATCACGCCGGCAGTGAGAGTAAAGTGATTTATCTGTCGCCACAGGGGCGGCGACTGGATCAGCAGATGGCGGCTGAATTGTCGCAGATGCCGAGTTTGATTTTGATAGCCGGGCGTTACGAAGGGATTGATGAGCGCCTGATTGAGTCGCAGATCGATGAAGAGATTTCGATTGGCGATTATGTATTGAGTGGCGGTGAGCTGGCCGCGATGGTGGTAATCGATGCGGTGACGCGTCTGTTGCCGGGAGCGCTGGGGCATGAAGATTCGGCGCAACAGGATTCGTTTGTGGCAGGGTTATTGGACTATCCCCACTACACGCGTCCAGAGGTGGTTGACGAGATGGCGGTGCCGGAAGTGTTGCTCAGTGGCAACCACCAGGCGATCAGCCGTTGGCGCCAGCAACAGGCGCTGGGCAGGACATGGTTAAGACGTCCCGACATGTTTGAGGACGTTGAGTTGGATGAAGAACAGCAGCAGTTACTGGATGAATTTATCCATGAACATAAAAAGCTGGCAATTTGAAATACAGAGTCATAATTAATTAAACACACATTGGTGATAGCAGGAGTAAGACCGTGAGCAATATCATTAAACAGATCGAAGAAGAACAGATGGGTCGTGAAGTGCCGCCGTTTGCACCGGGTGACACCATTGAAGTGAAAGTGCGTGTAAAAGAGGGCGAGCGTGAGCGTTTGCAGGCATTTGCAGGTGTTGTGATTGCCAAGCGTAATCGAGGTCTGAACTCATCATTCACCGTGCGTAAAATTTCTTACGGCGAAGGGGTTGAGCGTGTGTTTCAAACCTATAGCCCGAACGTGCAGGACATCACCGTGGTTCGTCGTGGTGACGTAAGACGCGCCAAGCTTTACTACCTGCGCAACCTGCGTGGTAAGGCTGCCCGTATTAAAGAAAAATTGAAATAAGAAACTGTTTGCCTCGCACAGTTTTGTTCGAGGTTCGGGTTGATGATGAAAGACCAGTAACGCCTGTTACTGGTCTTTTTTTATGGGACAGATTTTCTCTCGCCTGGAATTAGCGCATAATCGGAATTGAGTGAAATTATCGGCATGTGAATGAGTGATGCAAGTAGATCTGGCAAATTATGATGCTGTAATCGAAACACCAGTAGCTTCAATGAGGCTTGGTATTGTGGCGCAGCTGGATAAGCTTATAGCCATCGATCTTTTACCTTCATGCAACCAGACATGTCGCCCGGTATCTGATATTACGAAAGAAGTTGTGATGCAGCTACAGTCCTATTTCGATGATCCACAGTGGCGATTTTCGCTGCCAATAGCAGCCCAGGGGACAGACTTTCAACAGCGTGTATGGCAGTTTATGAAATCGATTCCAGTGGGAGAAACGCGACGTTATGGCGATGTTGCCAAAAGTCTAAAAAGCGCATCGCGTGCTGTCGGTGGTGCGTGTCGTCGTAATCCAGTACCGATTGTGGTGCCGTGTCACCGTATTGTTGCCGCGAGTGGCATTGGTGGCTATAACGGTTGTACCGATGGTGCAGAATTAAACTTTAAGCGGTGGTTATTGGCTCATGAGCAACAGTGAACGAGCAGTAACGGCCAACGTGTTGTCAGAGCAGGACAGTGGCTTGATCGACCGTTTTCTTGATGCACTGTGGATGGAACGTGGCTTGAGTAAAAATACGCTGGCAGCCTATCGATCTGACCTGCAAAAGCTGGCTGCGTGGTTGGCGACCAATGAACGAACGTTAATGAATGTCGGTCGTAATGACCTGCTGGCCTACCTTGCGCACTGTGTTACGCAAGGGATGCATGCGCGTTCCAGTGCCCGCATCCTTTCCAGTGTGCGGCGTCTCTATCAATACCTGGTGCGTGAAGGCGCACTTACTGAAGACCCTAGCGCTCGCATCGAATCTCCCAGGCTGGGACGACCACTGCCTAAGACGCTCACAGAGGAAGAGGTAGAGTGCCTGTTACATGCGCCGGATGTGGAAAGCTCGCTGGGGCTCCGTGATCGCGCCATGCTGGAGGTGCTTTATGCCACTGGGCTGCGTGTTTCTGAACTGGTAGGGCTGGAGGTCGCGAGGGTCAGTCTGTCTCAGGGGGTAGTGCGAGTGATTGGTAAGGGAGGCAAGGAGCGACTGGTGCCGCTGGGTGAAGAGGCACTTGACTGGATTACACGTTATCAAAATATATCGCGTCCTGAGTTATTAAATGGCAGGGTGTGCAGCGCACTGTTTGTCACACGACGCGGTGATGCGATGACACGCCAGGCCTTCTGGTATCTAATTAAACGTCACGCCCTCAATGTCGGGATCCGCAAGCCACTATCGCCACATATCATGCGTCACGCCTTTGCCTCGCACCTGCTCAATCACGGAGCCGATCTGCGGGTATTGCAGATGTTGCTTGGCCACAGTGATCTTTCCACTACGCAGATATATACCCATGTCGCACGTGAACGCCTGAAAGAGATGCATGCCACCCATCATCCGAGAGGTTAGGCAGAGGTGATATTTTCGGGGTGTTTCTTGCTATCATATCTGATGTTTTGAAACACCCGATAACCTTAGGAATTGTGATGAAAAAAACTATCATAGCGGTAATGACCTTGCTGGTCACCATTTCAACCTCTGCTTTTGCAGATGATAGTGCCGATTCAGCCTTTGGATGGGCAGTAAAAGAGGATGCAGCTTCAGCTGCTGGTTCGACAGGGGAGAGGAGTGCAGACACAACTGCGAGTAAGGGAGAGGAAAGTGTCGATGCAACCGAGAGCTCAGCCGGGGAGAACGTTGATACTGCTGTGAATGCGACAGAGGAGAAGAGTGCAGACACAACTGCGAGTAAGGCAGAGGAGAGTGTCGACACAGCCGCGAGCGCAACGGAGGAGAGTGTTGATATCGCGGCGGGCACGGCAGGTGATAGCGCTGTCAGAAACAGACTAAACAAGATCATCCCAGGGCAGACGCCCGATCTGATTGAGCAGACCCCCTATAAAGGGCTTTATGAAGTGGTCTATGGTTCGGATATCTTCTACCTCTCGGCGGACGGGCGTTATCTGTTTCAGGGAGACATGGTCGATCTGAAGACTCAGGCTAACCTCACCGAAGGACGCCGTACCAAGGGGCGTCTGACGCTGATGAAGAAGGCGAGCCTCGATTCAAAGATCCGCTTCACTCCTGCAGAGGGTAAGGCTCAACATGTGGTCGATGTCTTCACCGATGTCGATTGTTTCTACTGTCAGAAACTGCATAGTGAGATGGATAGCTATACGAGTGAAGGGATCGAAATCCGTTACCTCGCCTTCCCACGCGCCGGGGTTGGCAGCCATTCGTATGACAAGATTGTTTCTGTCTGGTGTGCCGAAGATCAGCATTCCGAGATGACACTGGCGAAGAATAAACAGAAGCCAAAAGAGCGAACCTGTGAAAACCCGGTGAAGGCGCATATGGAGCTGGGGCGTGAGGTCGGTGTTAGCGGGACGCCTGCATTAGTGTTTGACGATGGTACGCTGCTGCCGGGTTATGTGCCGGCTGTGCAACTGAAGAAGATGCTCGATGAGCGTAAAGCGAAATAGGCGCCGCTATCATGTTGAAGGAGATTCATGTCTTAACGGCTGTCATCAGTTTTAGCCTCTTTTTCATCCGTGGCCTGTGGGTGATGAAGGGTTCGGCGATGATGCAGCAGAAGTGGGTTAAGATTGTACCGCATGTCAATGATACGATACTGCTCGGCACTGCAATCGCACTGACTATTGCTATTGAGCAGTACCCCTTCGTTGATGGCTGGCTAACGGCCAAGCTGCTGGCGCTGGTCGCCTACATCTGCCTCGGGATGGAAGCACTTAAAATTGCCAAAACGGAAAAGGGGCGGGCCGTTGCGTGGCTGGC